>NZ_JBVITR010000006.1:32843-132890 GCF_055574875.1 Streptomyces sp. NPDC034670 | reverse complement strand
GGGAGGGAAAAGAGGGACCCCCAGAAGGAGGGGGAAGAAAAGAAAAATAGCGGGTTGTGCGGAGAAAAGAGGGGGTCAAGTTTTTCGCAGCAGCGGGGGGTGTTGGCCCCCCCGGGGGGGCCCCCCCCACCAGCGGTCAGGCGGCTCTGCGCTTGGCCTGGGCGATCTCGTCGGCGGCCGCGGTGATGCGGGTGCACCAGTTCCGGGCGGCCGTGATGACGGTCAGCGGGCTGGGCTGGGCCTCGAGGTCGTGCCGGATGGAGTCGAGGACCATCTCGTGGAGGGCGCGTTCCTGCTGCCGCTGCACGTACAGCTCGCCTTCGTCCGGTGCGACGGCGTCGAGGTCGACGGGTTTGTTGACGGGCCAGCGGCCGGGGATGCGGTCGTTCACGACGTCGCCTCCTTGCGATGGGCCGGCCAGCCGGGGCCGGGCGGGATCTCGGGCAGGCCCTGCAGGGCGCGCGGGGTGTGGGCGGGGCAGCGCAGGCCGGGGACGAAGCGGCGGACGCCGTCGACCTCCTTGCAGTGCCGTCGTTCGGCGCCGATCCAGTGGCGGCACTCGGGCCGCATCTCCTCGGTCACTTCGCCTCCTTGGCCATGGCGGCGACGACGGGAGCGAAGATCGCCCGGAGGGTCGCCTTCTGCTCGATCGTGAGGGGCGGGGCCTCGGCGGTGTTGCGCTCGATGCGCTCCCAGTACGCGCGGTTCCGGGCCGGGTCGTCGAAGCGGACCGGCCGGGCCGGGGGCGCAGCTACGCCCCCAGACGCCGGCGTGTTCTGCGGGGCGCTCACGCCTGGTCCTCGTCGGTGAAGCTGTTGACCAAGCGGGCGACGGCGCTGACGCGCTCGATGGGGTCCTGTCCCTTGGGGACGACGACGGCCCGCTGACCGTCGTCGGTGAGAGCGGCGAAGGCTATGAACTTGTCGCGGTACTCGAGGGCGAGGTTGGCGACGTCCCACTCTTCGAGGTGCAGCTGGTGCTCGGCGACGATGGCGCGCAGGGTGTCCTCGGCCTCGTAGACCTGAGCGAGGCGCTCGATGGCGTCCAGCTTCGCTCGGGCCTCGGCCACCATGCGGAGCAGCCGGGCCGGAACGACCTCCTGCAGGTCGGTCAGGTTGCCCAGGGTGCTGGCGACCAGCGTGGGCTGGCCGGTGTCGGGGTCCGCCATGACCTCGGCAGTGAGGTTGGCGGAGATGGACTGGACAGGCAGGGTCGCCGACGCCGTTGTCGGTACGATGTGCTGCATGAGCGTCTCGTTTCTTACTTGCTGGTAGGTGCGGATTGCTCGACAGAGGCGGCCGGCTGGACCCCGGCCGCTTCGTCGTTTCCGGTGGCAGACGCCCCGGACTGGACCTCCGGGGCGGTGCCGTGGCTCGCCGTCGCGGCGAGCAGCTCTTCGTCGAACTTCTGGATTGCGGGCGCCGGGTACAGGAACCGGCGGCCGACCTTGGTGCCCTTGGGGCCGTAACCGATGTGTCGCCAGTACCGGACCGTGCTGGGCGCGGTGCGGTATCGGGCGGCCACCTCATCGGTGGTGAGGTAGTGCTCCATGGCCAACCTTCTCAGGGATGCGTCACGAGTGATCCGTGATGCCTATGGAGGATGCACGCCTGTTCGGCGGCTGTCAACCTTGCCAGGGCTCAGCATGTCGGTACTCTTCATCCCCATGAGGGATAAGCGCGAGTCAACGCAGTTCAACGCCACAGGGCGCGAGCCGATGGCGGAGCGGTTGCCGAAGGTGCTAGCGACGCGCCTACGTTCTGCGCGCAGGGCGGCAGGGCTGTCGCAAGGTGCTGTTGCTGCGGCGATGGGTGATCGCGGTTTTTCGTGGCGACAGACAACTGTGGCGAAGAGCGAGGCTGCAGACAGGCCTGTGACGTTCGCTGAAGTCGCGGCTCTATCGCAGATCTATAAGCGCGATTTCGAGTACTTCATGTACGCGGGAAGTGACCTAGACGTATTGCTGGATGACGCCAAAAAGGAGCTAGAAAGCATCACTCATTCGCTCTCGGAAACCGCAGAAATGCTTGCGTCCCTTAAGAGCGATAGGAGGTTCTACGAATGCATGTCTGGCGTGGCTGCAAGCATCATCAGGTATCGAAACATGGGCGACTCTGGACCGCTTCTCGGTGACTTCCGCATGCTGATCAAGCGCTATGGCTACCTGTGTCTGACCGTGACCGAGGTCTATGAAGCCATCGAGGTCACAGAGAAGCAGTTGCGCGAGGTAGACCAAGTTTCCCTGAGGGAATCGGCTAGGCAGGAGATGGGCCGATATGACTACCTGGCGATTATTAAAGGGCAAGAGGGTGAAGTCCCCAACCTTATGAAGGGGGTAAGTGACTTTCTTGACGGGCAGGATGTCTCGGAGTCGGTCCTTAGCGTCCTGCGTGAGGGGTCCGGGTGGGCGGATACGGCGACATCTCTATTGGTGGACATTATTGTCGAAGCAGTCGATACCCAGATCAGTGCAGGGGGTTAGCATCGCGTTTCCACTGGAACACCACAGCGTCATAGTCGAAGTACCCCCCGTCCGGCATTCGCCCGGGTCGGGGGGTTTTCAGTGTCACGGTGACCAGGGCCCGCAGCGCGTTCCGCTTCCGCTCGAGGTCGAGGGCCTTCCACGCTGCCCGCACATCCGGCGCACCCACCAGGCCGGCCAGAGGATCCCGCGTCGCCGCGCGCGCCAGCTGCCGGGTCACGCCCTCCAACTGTGCCCGCGCGGTCTCCATGCCTTCGGTGAACGCGTCCAGCTCCAACTGCCCGGCGCCGAACAGGCCGCCCAGGTCCCGCATCCGCTGCCGGATCCGCTCGCCCTCCGCCTGCAGGCCGGCCACGTCCACGCCCTCCGGGGCAGGCTCCAGCAGCTCGTGCGCGTCCGGCCGTGACAGTACGTCGATGACCTGGTCCTCGACGTACTGGTCGACGAGCTCGGCGCGCCGGCCGCCGCCGTGCCCGGTCGGGCACTTGTAGCTGGGGTGGTTCCGGCCGCCGGACTGGGTGACGGTCATGCCCTTGCCGCACCCCGCGCGGCCGCACTCGTACAGCAGCGACCCGAGCCACTTCGGCTGGGCGCCCGGGGTCGTCGTGCGGGCGGGGTCCTTCAGGATCGCCACGACGGCCCTGTACTTCGCTTCGTCGACGATGGGCTCCCACTGCCCGCGGCCGACCTCCTCGCCCCTGTAGACGGCGATTCCGGCGTTCCTGGGGCGCAGCAGCATGTCCCGCATGTCGGTGTGTGTGACCGGGTTCCCGCGGGTCGTGGTGATGCCCTTGTCGGCGCACCACTTCACCAGGGACCGGATGGACCCGCCGGCCAGGATCTCGTCCGTCCAGTACCGCAGCGCCTCCGCCTCTTCGGGCACGGCCTTCAGCATGTCCAGCGCGGGGATCTCGGTCTCCTCGCCGGTCTTCCGGTCGACGACCGTGCGCATCTCCCCGGTGGGCAGGCCCCACCCGAACGGGCGGATCCCGCCCATCCACTCCCCGGCGAGGGCCTTCTGCCGCCGGGCCCGGGCCACGCGCTCGCCCTTGTGCTCGGACTCCTGCTTGGCGACGGCGCCGAGAATGCGCGCGGTCATGCGGCCCGACGGGGTGGAGAGGTCGATCGCGCCCGCCTGCACAGTGTGGGTCGAGACGCCGCGCCTTTCGCACAGGTCGATGTAGTCGTCCAGCTCGCGCGTTGACCTGTGAAGCCGATCGGTGTGCCAGGCGATGACGATGGTGGCAATGCCCTGGTCGAGGTCGGCGAGCATGCGCTGGTAACCCTGCCGCCGACTGCTCTTCTTGTAGGCGCTCACGTCGTTGTCGACATAGACCTCGACGACTTCCCAGCCGTTTCGTTCGGCGAGGGCTTCGCAGTCCTGGCGCTGTCGCTCAATACCGAGGCCGGCGCCGGTACGGTCCTGGCTGATGCGGCAGTAGATGACGGCGCGCGTCTGGGCGCCCCCCGCTGGAGTGCTCTTCATGGCGTGAGTGTGCCTCAGTAGTGGTGTTTCTGTCGCCAGTTCGGGAAGACGACCCTGCTGAGCGCCCTGCTGGGGCTGGTCGGGCCGGACGAGCGGATCGTGCTGGCGGAGGACTCGGCGGAGCTGCGGCCCGACCACCCGCACGTCGTGCGCCTGGAGACCAGGCCCGCCAACCAGGAGGGCGCGGGGCTCGTCACCCTCGAGGACCTGGTGCGGCAGGCGCTGCGGATGCGGCCGGACCGGCTGGTCGTGGGCGAGGTGCGCGGCGCGGAGGTGGTCCATCTGCTGGCCGCTCTCAACACGGGCCACGAGGGCGGCTCCGGAACCGTCCACGCCAACGCCGCCGCCGACGTACCGGCCCGGCTGGAGGCGCTCGGCACGGCCGCCGGGCTCGACCGGTTCGCGCTGCACAGCCAACTGGCCGCCGCCCTCTCGGTGGTGCTGCACCTCGTCCGCGACCGGGCCGGACGGCGGCGGATCGCGGAGGTGCACGTGCTGGAACGGGACCCGTCGGGACTGGTCCGGACGGTGCCGGCGCTGCGGTGGGGGCCGGAGGCCTTCGTCCGCGAGCGGGGGTGGGAGCGGCTGCGGGGACTGCTCCGGATCACGGCCCCCGGCAGCGGACCGCGAGAGGGGGCCGGGGGGTGAACGGGACGTTCGGGATGACGACCGGGGCGCCGGCGGGCGCGGCCGCGGTGTGCCTGGGGATGGCGGCCTGGCTGTGGGGCGGCGGGCGGGCCGGGGCCCGGCGGGCGCGCTTGCTGCTGGCCGGCGGGGCGGCCGGGAACGGACCGCCGGGGTGGACCCGCGCGGCCCACCGGTGGCGGCGGGCCCGCGAGCGGTTGCACGCGGAGTGGTGGTCGTCGGCGGCCGGAGTGGTGCTGGCGGTGCTGGGCGCGTCGGTGCTGCCCGTCGTCGCGGGGGCGGCCGGGGTGCCCCTGCTGCGGCGGGTGCGGCTGGCCGCCCGGGAGCGACGGGTGCGCGAGAACCGGGAGGACGCGGTGATCGCGTTGTGCGGTGCGCTCGCCGGGGAGGTGCGTGCGGGGCGGCAGCCGGGTGCGGCGCTGCTGACCGCCGTGCGGGACTCCGGCGGGCTCGGTGACGCCCAGGCGGCCGTGCTGGCGGCGGCGCGCTTCGGCGGGGACGTGCCGGAGGCGCTCGCGGCGGCGGCGGGACAGCCGGGGGCCGAGGGGCTGCGCGGCCTCGCCGCGTGCTGGCGGGTGGCGGTGGACCAGGGCGCCGGACTCGCGGACGGACTCGACCGGCTGGAAGCGGCGCTGCGGGCCGAACGCGACCGGCGCGCCGACCTGCGCGCCCAGCTGGCCGGCGCCCGCGCCACGGCGGTGATGCTCGCCGCGCTCCCGGCGGTGGGTCTGGCGCTCGGTACCGCCCTCGGCGCCGACCCCTTGCACATCCTGCTGCACACGCCGTCGGGGCTGGGCTGTCTGGCGGCCGGCGGGGTGCTGGAGGGACTGGGGACGTGGTGGGCGCTGCGGATCGTGCGGGGTGCCGAGGAGGTGGCGCGGTGAACGGGGACGTCGTCCACGGGCTGGGAGCGGTGGTGGGGGCGGTGGCGGCGCTGGCGTGGCCGGCACGGTGGTGGCACCGGAGGCGGCACGAGCGGAAGGTGCGGCGGCGACTGGCCGGGGTGCTGGCCCTGGAGCCGGCGGCGGCAGCCCCACGCCTCAGGGTGCCGGACACCGTGCGGGCCCGGCTGCCGCACGCCTGTGTGGCGTGTGCCGGCTGGGTGCTGGTGGGCGGCCTCGCCGGGGCCGCCGCGGGGGTGGCCGCCGCGGCCGGACTGTGGTGGTGGCGACGGCGGCGGGCGGCGGACGGTCCGCCGGCGGGCGAGCGGGCGCGCCTCGCGGCCGGGGCGGCGCGCCAACTGCCGCTCGCCGCCGACCTGCTCTCCGCCTGCATCGCGGCGGGCGCCGGCCCGGTGGCGGCCGCGCAGGCCGTCGGAGAGGCCTTGGGCGGACCGGTCGGCCGGGCGCTGGCGCGGGGCGCGGCGGAGGTGCGGCTCGGCGGTGAACCGGGTGCGGCGTGGCAGCGGCTGGCCTCGGTACCGGGTGCCGTGGCCCTGGCCCGCCTGCTGGAACGGGCCGACGTGTCCGGGCTCCCCCTGTCCGCCCCCGTGGCCCGGCTCGCCGCCGAGGCCCGCGCGGAGTGGGTGCGCGCGGCGACGGTACGGGCGCGGCGGGCGGCCGTCATGATCAGCGCCCCGGTGGGGCTGTGCTTCCTCCCCGCGTTCGTCGCGGTCGGCGTGCTGCCCGTGGTGATCGGGCTCGCGGGCGGGGTGCTGGGAGGCGGTGGTGCCTGACGGGGGGTGACCGGGCGGCCGGTGAGCGGGCCGCGCGGACGGGTGGGTTTCCCACGGTGTTTCCGACAGGACCTTTCCTCAAGGGAGTTGCGATGTATCAGGCGGTGCGGGCACGGCTGCGTGCCCTGGTGTGCGAGGTGCGTGCGGTACGGAGGGACGCGGGGATGGTGACCTCCGAGTACGCGATGGGGATCGTGGCGGCGGTGGCGTTCGCCGTGGTGCTCCACAAGGTGGTGACGAGCGGGCCGGTCGGCGCGGCACTGCGCGGCATCGTGCAGCAGGCACTCGATGGCCGGATGTGAGCGGAATCGGGACCGGGGATTCGTGACGGCGGAGTCGGCCATGGTGCTGCCCGTACTGGTGATGGTCGCGACGGCGCTGGTCTACGGACTGCTGGTGGTGGCGGCGCAGATCCGGTGTGTGGACGCCTACCGGGCGAACTTCCAACCGAGTGGAGTTCGTTTCTCTCTTAGGCCCGAGCAACCTGTCAAGAGTCCGTTATCGGATCGTTACCAAACTTGATGAGTCGGTCTGCTTGCTCGACCGGCCAGCCGGAACCGAAGCCACTGCACGCCGCTCCTGCGGCTCACTGGCGCATGCGTGGTGCGTGGCTCAGTCGTCCTCCCGTTCGGCCGTCACGCGGCCGTCTGGCGTCACGCCCTGCCTGCCCTGCCTGCCCTGCCGCTTGACCGACCGGCCGCACCGGGGTGGGGGTATGACCCCTTGCGCACGGCCTTCCGGATCGGCACGTCATAGCAGCCGAGTTTCCGCCACGGTTTCAGGGTCGATCAGAGCTACCTGATACGGAAGGGTCCGACGTAAATCGGCATACGCCCGATCGCCTCGACCAGGGCTCGCGACCGTTCCCCAGGTGATGCAGACACCTGGGTGACTTCGACCAGCGGGAACCTGGCCAAGGTCACCGGATTCTCATCGCCGTCAACGAGAACCGTCATCACGACTTCCTGCCCCTTGCTGAGAAGTGAGGGGAGTACGTCAACCCAAGTCTCTCCGTGAGAGCGAAGGCCCACGGTCGTCCAGCCAGCGGTGTCGAACATGGGGCGGATGCTCCCGGCGGGGGAAGTCGTCACTTCCAGGATGGTGCAGACCGGGGTGCCAAAGTCGAACCGTAGTGGTTGGTTGTCGTGGAACATGGCAGCGGTGATGTCCCGCCGACCCGAGTTGGTGATGACGAGCTCGACGATGCGCGGAGATGCGAGCGGCGCACCGTGGAAGGTGACGGCGAGCGCAGAGTCCTCCGACGTGCCTGGCACGCTCATGAGAGGGGTGTTGGAGCGAACCCACCAGTTGAGCCGCCGCTTTGGGTTGCTGGACCTGAACGCCGCCCAAGCTGCGAGGACGCCCACCGCGATGCTTACAGCGATCGTGATGACGAACTGCCACCACGAGCCGGATTCCCACCAGTCCCCCGCCAGAGTGTCCATGGCCGGAAGTTACATCATCGCCGTCATCTCATAGGAACTTCATCGGAGTTTCACCTGGCTGTGGGCGTGAGCAAGCGGTTCAGCTTGTCGCCTCTTCGGCCGTGAACGACTCCGGCTCGTAGCGCTTCATGGTCTCCCGGCGCATCGCCTCGTACTCGGCCTGAATCGCTTCGGGAGTTATCCCCCGCTTCTCCATCATGGGGTGCATGACCTGTTCAGACAGATGCTCGTCCGTCTGGGTGAACAGTCGGCAGTCCGCCTTCAGGTCCGCGCACATCGAGGCCCGACCTGCCTCGGTGATCATCTCGTGTGCACGCTCACGCCAGAAGTGGTGGACCAGGTAGTTACGCCGCTTCAGGCTCTTGGTCAGCTCTTCGAGGAGTTCGGGGTAGGCGTTGACGTAGGGCTCGGCACGCTTGATGAGCTTGCCCATCATGTCCTTGAACCCTTGGTCCCAGGGGTCACGGATGAGCCGTTCCCCCTGCTCGTCCGCCGTGATCAGCTTGGCCATGGCTAGGGCGTTCACCAGCCCGTGTTCCAGGACGTTGGCCTTGTAGATGGCCAGACCGAAGAGTGCGTACGTGGTCTTCTCGTCGGTCCCGTTGTCGTACTCGTCGTCCGGCTCGGGCTCCGGCTTCTCGCGCCAAGTCGGCTCATGCCGGACTACATAGAGTTCGTCCATGCCCCCAGTGTGGAGGCAACGGCAAACCAACCCATAGCGATTTTGCGGGACTTGGCCGCTCCTTTCCGGCCCAGGCTGGTCACGCGGCCTCCTTACCCGGTCCCGGAAGGGGCGGGACGTCGTTACCCGTCAGCACATCCGCGAGAGGCACGCCGGTACGGCGTTGCCCCTGCCAGCGGTCGAGCCGGACGTGACAGGGCTTCGCCAGTGGGGCGTACGCCTCCAGGTCTGGCGAGTAGCGGAAGCCTTCGGAGCCCTTCGCGGTCGACACCTTCTCGGCAGGGCCGATGCCCAGGTACGCCCACTCCTCGGCTTGCCTGCCGCAGCCGCACGCGCACGGCCACTCCTTGGCGGCCCCATGCTCGGCTTTGAGTCTGTGGTGAACGGCGGTGTACGTAGCGGCGTTGCCCGTCCAGCGGGGGTGAGTGGTGCCCTTCCAGGTCGGTATGTTGTTCGGCTCGGAGATCGGCTTGTCGGCCTTCACGTCGCCGGTGCGGCGGTAGCGAAGGTAGTGCGTGTGACACAGGCCCTTGCCGCGATGTGGCCTGCTGCATGCTGGGACGCCGCACATCTTCCGGCCGTCCTTCGTGATGATCGCTTCATAGGTCACTGGTCTGTCTCCTTCGATCAGGCGGCGAGAGCGCCGTAGGCGAAAGCCCACCCGCGAGAGATCCACGGTTCGGCTGTGGTCGGCAGGGATGCGCCGGTCAGAGTGAGGCGGACGGTTGCCGTCGCGTAGGTTGGTCGACCGTTGGCGGACAGGACTTCGATGCCGTCGACGGTCCCGAGACCTTCGGTCTCGACGGACGGCAGAGAGAGACGGTCGAGCTGCCTACGGAAGTCCGAGGGGGAGTCGGTCACCTCCATGCGGAAGTACACGGCCAGGTGGCCGTCATGGCCGATCACGTCGGCTTCGTAGACACGGGCGGACGGCAGGTGTTCCGCGACGGTCCGAGCGAGGCGGAAGGCAGCGTGATGCATGCGTGAGTGGATCAACGAGGGGACTCCTTCGAGTGAGTAACCGACGGTCTGAGGACCGGGCGCTTCGCGCGCCGGGAACAGACGGTCGGGGGGTTGCGGAACGCGGGGGGAAGCCGCGACTTGCGCCGCGTGAGCGGCGTGTCAGGGGAAGGCCAACGGCAGGTGAACAGGTATGCCGGCTGGCCGGTAGCGCCGCCTTCCGGCGGCGACAGAAGAGAGCCGGTAGGCCAGTGGCAGGCAACGGCAGAAGGAAGCCGAAGCATGGCGGCGCGTAAGCGACGCACCAGCGGAAGGCCGGTAGACGACTCGGCGAGAACCCTTCGCCGTTGCGAGTGAGCGCCGGTGGCGCTCGGCGTGGGAGCTTCGCTCCGAGCCGACGCACTGTGCATCGGTAGACCGGTAGGCCAGTGAGCGGGAAGCCATAGCGGCCCCATACGGGGCCGACATCGGAAGGCCGGTCTCCGTGTCTCGGTCTACGTCAGGTACGACGTGACGGGTCCCGCGGAGCGGGGGTCACGGAGTCCTGTTCTTCTGGCCATAAGTTCGCGGCTGGCCGGTGGCTCCTACTCTGGCCATAAGTTCCGGTCAGCCGGGATCGTCTAGCCAGTCGTCGCGGTCGACCCATCCGCACCACTCGGCGGAGGCATCGCCAGGCAGCAGACGGAAGGTCGTCTTCGCTCCGCGCTTGCTGCCTGTCGTCTCGACCTCCAGCCAGCCGGCATCGGCCAGCAGCTCGACGCCGCGCTCCGTGAAAGCACGCGCCCGTCCCGCCCTGTCGCGCACGCCTACGGCGTCGGCGAGCGACCGCCAAGGGACGGTCACCTGTGAGTCTTCGCCGCACAGCCGGGCGAGCTGCCGCGCCACGGCGGCCCCGCTTCGCCGGGGCACGCTCTTGCTCACCTCGGCGAACCAGTGCGCCGCCTGGCCGGTCGGGGGGTTGTGCTCGGCGGCCATCGGGAAGCCGCGCTTCCGCAGCTTCGCCCGGCTCTCTTCGATGTTGGGGAACAGGTCTTCGAGCATCGCGTCACCCGAGCCGCTGATCACGGATCGGCCGGGTGAGCTGCCAGGCGTCATACCCGAGGCGGGAGAGGAAGCCTTCCTCTTGGAGCTGCCGAAGCCCGTCTTCGAACTCCTCGGCCGGAAGGTCGCACTCCTCGGCCAGCCTCTCGGGAGTGAGCCGGAACGGCAGGCTTGCCGGGATGGTGAGACACGGGGACTTGTAGGCGATCCACGGGCGGGACTCTTCGGGGATGCTTCGCACGGATGCGACCTCCTTACGGTGGCCGGGCACGGAGGCCCGGCAGGGTTACGGGAGATCGCCCCTTGCGCTGAGGGACTGCCGGACACTTTGCGTCCGGGTGGGTGGCGAGCAGTGCGACCCTTGGCTAGCTGCCCTCCCCGAAGGGGTAGGGGTTCCGATAGCCAGCTCTACCGCCGTTACCGGCGGGAGCTACGGTTACCGCTCCTCAGTGGAGCGGGATGGAAGTCCTACATGACGGGAACTGCCCCGTCACTTGGGTAATCAGTGAAACTTCCGGCGAGCAGCGGGCAAGTGCCGTATCGTCGGGATCGGAAAGGAGAAGATTACCTTACTAGTAAGGATTTAAGTAATGGTAATCCTCCAACACTTGGCGGTAATCAGTGCAGTCCTCGCGGCTGCGCTGGTGGGCTACGAGCGGATCATCGAGCGAGTCCCCCGCATCGCCAAGAAGACTGTCACTGCGATCCGGTCGTTCCAGGAAGTAAGGGATGCGATCAGGTCGCGGCGACAGTGATCTACCCGTCGCCCCCGTCGATCTGATGGGGGCGACGGCGTTCCGGCCCTAGTGTTGGGCGAAAGGCGGCCCTGTCGCCTGCTCTGTCGACCGACTAAGGGGGGCTCATGGCCGAGAAGGAGTGGAACGCCGCGACCGGCAAGTGGGAGATCGACGGCGTACCGATCACGTACAGAGTGACGTGGACGAACATCGACACCGGCGAGGACCACGTGAGGTCCTTCAACGATGTCGACCAGGGTTACGACTTCTACCAGATGATGCAGCGGGATGCGTACGCCATCAGGGTGACTTGGGCTCACGTTCCCTGGTGATCAGCCACGCTCAGCCTGACGGTCGGCTGCTCGCTCGGTAGCCGTCAGGCTGCGCCGCCCTTTCAACCGGTTTCGGTTCTCCTGGGTGAACGACAGAGGGAGCCCCGAAGCGCTCGCGTTGTACGTGAAGTGGTTGACGTACAACACGTCATCGGGACGTGTTCGACGTACGCGGCCGGGACGGTCAGCCCTGGTGCGTGCCGGACTGGCCGGAGGCGTCCAACAGGTCGGCGATACCGACCGTGAGCACTCGCAGGGCCGGGATGTAGGCGGCAAGCGCGAAGGTGAGGCAGGTCAGGTCGAACGGGGTCACGGTCACTCCAGTCATCGGGTTGGACAGCCTTCCTGGTGTCCAACGCCCTTGCCGGACAGGGCGAGTGCCCGGCAGGGACGTTGAGCGTCAGGAGACCGTCACGCCGTGGGGAGCATGTTCGACGGGAGCACGGGGCCGGTGTTCCGCACGCGCCCCTTCGGGGCCGTCTTGGTGGCCTTGTGCTCGGGGTCGCGGGAGAGGACTTCCAGCCGGACCGTCCGGCCGAGCGAGACTCCGTGGGTGCCGCTCGGCACGGCGGTGAACACGTCTCCTCGGGTCACGTCCGCGGCCTTGTTGACCACGCCGAGGCAGGGCAGGAACTTGCCCGGCATGCTCTCGATGGCGTCGGCGAACGCGCGGGAGAGATCGGCCTGCGTGAGCGTCCCGCGCGGGGTGAGCGCGTAGGTCGCCTCTACGACCGTCGTGCGGAGGCCGGTGCCGTCCGTGCTCGATCGGTGCTCGGTCTTGGTCGGCTTGATGTAGTAGGCACCGGAGGAGAACGCGCCGCCAGGCTCGGCGATCCCGCCAGCCGTCCGCATGCCGTTCTTGAAGGTGACCGAGTCCCCGATGGTCATGGTGAAGTGTCCGATGCCCTGTCCGATGTGGTGGTCCGAGGGCTCGCCGGCAAGGGTCGGGACCGGGTCGTGAGCGGCCAGGTTCTGGATGGTCACCACGTCCTCTCGGGACGTGCCGGTGACGGTCACGCCGGACTCGTAGAAGTTCCAGCCGCGTCCGCGGATGGCCGCCTTGATCTGCTCGGTGTCCAGGTTCTTGAAGTGCGCCGCCTTGAGCTGTCGCAGCTCGACGCTGCCGACGTGGCCACCCTTGCCGCTCGGCCCGCCGGAAAGCTGCCGCACGATGATGAGCGGCTTGGTCGGCTCGAAGTCGAGCCGAACGTTCGCAGCGGTCGCGTACACATCGGCGTACGGGAACAGTTCCTCGATGACCGGCGAGAGCAGGTCGGCGAGTCCGGTGTCACTCTGCACCGGGTTCTTCTTCGCCATGGTCAGCTTGCGCTCGACGCCATCGGCGATCAGCCGCGTGCGCTCGACGTTGGCCAGGGCGGCGGAGAACTCCTCGGCGGTCGCCTCGGCCTCTCCGCGACCGAACGCGGCTCGAAGGCTGTTGGCCTTGCTCTCGGCCTGCTCTCGGTCGGTGGCCGCATCCTCGGCGGCCGTGGTCAGCTTCGGAAGGTTGGCCGCGTACTCCTCGACCTTCTTCGCGTGCTCGGTCTCGGACTTCTTCAGGATGTCGGCGGTCTTCTTGTCGGTCACGGTCACTGGGGGTTTCTCCTTCGGGTATGAAGAAAGCCCGTCCAGGGCTTTCCTGGCGGACTTGCATGGTCTTGCTTTGGGTTTCCTGTGGAACGCTGTTGCAGGCTCTCTCAGGGCCGTTTCGAGCCTTCGGCCGGCATGGCCTTCGGTTCGGCTTACTCGACTTGTTCGGGGAAGAGACGGTCCCAGTCACGCATGAGCGCATCGGCGTTCCAGACGAAGCGTCCGCGGCTTCCGTGCTCGCGTCGCTGGTAGGGCTCGAAGACGTGACTAACGTCCGCCTCGGCCATCCACTTTCGGAAGTCGTTCGGGTGCATGTCGCAGTAGGCAGAGGCGAAACGGTTCACGCTCACCCACTGGTCATCGGAGAGGAATTCGGGAGAGCGGGTCACTTGCTCGCCTCCTGCTCGGCAACCATGCGCTTCACGTCCTCTTCGTAGAAGAAGAGGGCCGAGCCGATGGTGACGCTCGGGATATCAGGGAAGCGCCCTTCGGCGCGACGGTTGCGAACCGTGTTGGGTGCGAGACCGAGAGCCTTTGCTGTCTCCCGGAGGGAGAGCACGGTTCGGCCGTTGTACTGGATCACTCGGGCGGATTCCTTTCGGTAGAGGGATGTTGTTGTCACTGGAGAGGACCGAAAGAAGAACCCTCAGCGCGCCCGGATGGGACAAGGCAAGCGCTGAGGGTTCTTCCCTCGACCGTGACCAGCGGTAGGGGCGTCGACTGGACTTGACGCCTCCCGGCGGTAGTGAATCGCCGGAAGCTTGCGACCCTGCACCACACACCGGCAGTGAGGGACCGGAGAGCGATGCAGGGTCAGCCTGCCTAGGAGTGGAGAGGCAGGCGCAGGGACTCGACGGTAGGAGGTAGGCCGGAGTCAACCTGTTGGGAGTGGACTGTCTGAGGGTGGGCCGCTATCGGGGCCTTCGGCCCCGGAATCGGTTAACCCTTCACTATGTAGTACCCGGCGATCATGAAGAATTGTGCGCTCGACGGGCCGTGACCTCGGTCACTCTTTCAGTCGAGCCGTTCACTATGTAGTACGCGGCGAGCAGGCCGAAATACCGAAGAGTCTCTAGGTGACCTCTATCACGCCCCGAAGGGGCGGTATCGGCTAGACCCTCTACCTGTTATTACCGGTCGATCATGAAGAATTGTGCGCTCGACGGGCCGTGACCTCGGTCACTCTTTCAGTCGAGCCGTTCACTATGTAGTACGCGGCGGGTAGGCCGTTTGGGAAAGACGATAGGGCGTGACCCTGCTCACCATGTCGGCGAATCGCTGTGCACCCTCTAGGAACGGCGTAGGCCCCGGCCGGGCAAGCTATCCCCGGTCAGGGCCTACGGGTTGCGAGGCGGGCCGCTAAGGCTGCTCCTAGCCGCCTTCCGCCTCGCCTGATGTTCGCGTCATGACGAACGGCTGATCGGACATCCCGAGCCGTTCTGCTCGGCACTCGGCAACCGTCGTCAGGTCGAGCACGGCCAGGCAGAGAGCACGGATCACCGTGCGGAGATCCCCTCGCGTCGACTCCCAGTCCATGGCCACGTTCGCCGCACGGATACGGGTATCCGATGCCGCCGCGATCATCGCGGCTTCGGTTTCCTCGCCCAGCTCGGCGAGCGAGCCGCCTTCCTGGCAGTAGGCAGGCTTACCCGACAGGGGGTCGAGCCAGGGGAGGCGTCGAAGGTTTTGCACCTGCTCGCTCATGCGCTCACTCCTGCCGAAACGTAGTCCTGATGGAACGGGGCACCTGCCAGCACAGCCGCTCGACGACGCGCCCTCTGCATCTGCGCCTTCCGCTCGGCCTCCCAGTGCAGGACGTACCGGCGGACGTACATGTCTTCGAAGGATTCGCCGGGATCGAAGGCGTAGCGGTCCTGTGCGGCTCTCTGGAGGGGCGGAAGGGGAGGCGCGGCCTTCCTGGTCGCCGGGCGGCTCACAGCCGCCTCTACCGGCTCTGTCGCCTTCCTGTGCCTGCCTCGGCTGGAGAACAGGCGGGCGAGTAGTCTGCGCATGTCGACGCTCCTTGTAAGCGTTGGCCACGCCCCCGGACACCTTGCCCGTGTCGCGGGGGTCTGTCGTTCGGCACTCTAACTGCTCTATACCGCTGCATGCAGGGTTACGCCGTTCTCTGGGGCGGCAAACCTATGCATGCCGATCTAGCGTCGGCGACATGAGCGAAGCCCAGGGCATGCCGAAGTACCGGTACGTCGAAGTCGCGGATGCCGTGGAAGCGGAGATCCGCTCTGGACGCCTACCGGTCGGCGCGCGCCTGCCCGGTGAGCGGGAGCTGGCCGAGACACACGGGATCGCCCTCGGCACGGCTCGGCGTGTCGTGCGAGAGCTACGGGACCGGGGCCTTGTCGGCACGCTCCCTGCGAAGGGCACCTTCGTGCTCGGGCAGGCGGAGGACGGAAACGACTAAGGCACCCCCGAAGGGGTGCCCTGTCGTTGATCACTGTCAGATATGCCGGCTGCGACTCTCCGCTACGCGGCTCGGCCCTTCGCCCACTCGCCGAGCAGGATCGGCCGAGTCAGCGCCACCCTGCCGACGTGCTTCGTCACGTCGCCATCGGTCTGCCCGAACTCCACAAGCGGTAGGCGGGGCGGAAGGTCTTCGGGGTGGACGATGACCCGTATGCCAGCGGCGACAAGCTCTCGGTTCTTCTCGGCCGACGTTTCCAGTCGCGACCACATCTCGGCGTAGGTCTCGCCGGTCGGCACTTCCCGCCAGGAGTCCGGGACGCTCGGCATGCTGGCGAGCTGTTCCCGCTTCGCTTCGAGCCGCGCGTAGCGCTCCCGGAAGTCGGCCTTGCCTCGCTCGGTCGAGAACATGCCCGCCTCTCGGTCGTCCATCAGGTCGGCCATCGCCCGATCGATGGAAGCGATCTCGGCATCGTTGTTGAAGCCGGGGACGAACTCCCGCCGAACGATCTCGACGCGCCCGATCGTGGTCAGCAGCCAGTCACTGACGACACTCTCCAGGACTTCCCCGGAGATCGGCTTGGAGCCGCAGGAGTGACCGGCGGCAGGCAGGGTCGAGCACCGGTAGTACGCCTTGACCTTCTTCCGGACGGGGTTCCGGTACAGCTTCGCTCCGCAGTGGCAGTAGGCGACGTGCAGCAGGAGTGCCCGGTCATGCCGAACGCGCTCCCGCTGGAAGCCGTTCGCGTCGAGCTGTTCCTGAACGCGCCCGAACAGCTCCTGAGTGATCAAGGGCTCGGCCCGCTGGATCGGCATGCCGTCCTGATCGCGGACGACCTTGTACCGGCTGCACTTCTCTCCCTCGGGAGTCGTCCACTCCTCCAGCGCGTACGAGTGGCCAAGGATCACTTCCGAGCGCAGCAACTCGATGACTCGCTTGTTACTCCACTTGCCGCCCTTCGTCGGCTTGCCTTCCCGCAGCCGGTGAGCGTCCCGAGGCGTAGGGATGCCCTGCTCGTGCAGCCAGCGCGCGACCGTCGTTGCCGACTCACCGGCAAGGATGCGGCGGCACATCTCACGCACGGCGGGAGCCGTCGCCTGCTCTCCCTCTTCGTCCGGAACGAGGATGCGCCCCTTGCCGTCCGGGGCGTCGGCCGGCATGTACCCGAAGGGCGGGATGCCGCCCGGCCAGCGGCCGACGCGCGCAAGGTGGGCGCGGCTTCCGCGGATTCGCTCGGCGATCGCCTCCCACTCGGCCTGAGCCATCGTGGCGATGATCGAGAACATGAGCTGACCGGCGGTGTTGTCCGACGTGATGCCCTCGGACGTGGAGGCGATGACCTTGCCAGCCTCCTTCGCCCACTCGACCAGGGTTGCCGTGTGGGTCACGCGGCGCGAGATCCGGTCGAGCCGGTACCCGGCGATGATGTCGAAGTCGTCGGCGCGGTGCGGCTTGGCGTAGCGCTTGTTTCCCTGCTCGTGCAGGTCGGGGAGCCACTTGCCCAGCTCGGGGCGGTCCCACGGGGCCGTCATGCCGGAGACCTCGGAGTCCTCCACGATGGCCACTACATCGTGACCCTCACGGGTTGCCCAGTCCGTGACGTGATCCGTCTGCCGCTCGATGGCCGTTGACGCTTCGCTGTCCCTGCTCAGTCGCGTGACGACCAGAACCCTTGCCATGTGCCCGTTTCTCCTGTCTTGCGTATCGATGGTGACCGAGGGAGGGGCGGCCATGGGAGGCCGCCCCGGTGTGACGCCGAACGTCACAGGCCAGCGGCGGCCCGAAGGATGGACAGGGAGGCGGCGACTTCCTCCGAGGCAGGGTCGGAGTGGACCGGCGTAGGGATGAACAGGTTGAAGACCTTCCGGCCGTCGACCGTCGCCCCCTCTTCGAGGGGTGTGCCGTCGTCCTCCTCCATCAGCTCCACCCCGAGGGCGGACAGGCGGTCGACTGCACCGGGGAACAGGGACTCGTGAAGGGTCGCCCCGCCCTCGGTCAGGGTCAGGTCATCGGCAGGCGAAGGGGAGAGCAGCAGGCCGGTACCGGTGTTCCTGTCGACGTACGCCCGGAACGGCTGCACGTTGATCCGCTGGAAGCCGACCAGGGGAGAGGGCTCGGCGTCCGTGTCGGCCGGGGTGCCGTCCTGCTCGGCCGGGATCACCCGCACCTCTTCGTCACTCCAGAAGTGGCGAGACGTGCCGTTGGTCAGGTCGAGCCGCAGACGGCCCGCACGGTCACCCCTGCCCACGGCGGCAACCGTCAGGGTCGCGCCGTCCGCGACGGCCAGCCGGTCACCGGCCGACACGTAGAACGCTTCGACCGGCACGGTCTCGGCCTGCTCGGCAGGCAGGATGCGCACACCCTCGGTACGTCCGCGACCCATGCTGTGGCCGTTGGTGAAGCGGATACGGACGCTCTTCGCGTCGAGCGGCTGCACGTCGGCAACCGTGAGCGTGCCAGCGTCGACCACCAGTACGTCACCGGGGCGCACGTCCTTCGCCCGAGTCTCGCCCTCGGCCAGCGGCTCGGGCTGCTCCACGATCCGGTGCAGAACCGTGCCGACAGGCAGGGTCACCCGGCCACCCCTGCACGGAGACTCGGACAGGGTGCGGAAGCCGTAGCGCACGCCCCCCGCCTGCCAGCCGTCCCGCAGGATCACGGCACCCTCGGTCACCTCCTCGACCACGCCGTTCTTCGACATCAGCAGGTCACCGGCCGACACGTTCTCGGCACGGATCGGCTCGGTAAACGTGGCTTCGAAGGCGTCTGCGCCGGACACGGCAGGGGAAGCCTTCGGCTCGGGAACCTCCACGGCAGGCTTGGCCGTGCGCTCGAAGCGAGTGCCGGGGTAGACCGTCACGGCGCACTGTGCAGCCGAGCCGTTCAGGGCTCGGAAGGCGTAGCACACCCGGTACTGCGGAAGGCTGGACGCCACCCGCTCCAAGCGCGTCACGGTGGCCTGACCGTCGGCGAAGTGGAGAACGTCTCCCTCGGCCAGCTCATCAGTCCGGACGCTCTCCGTCGCCACGGCCCTTACGCGAACGTACTCGCCCACGGCGTACGTGCCGTCAAGGGTGAAGCCGAGTCGCTGCGCACTCTCCGACGTGAGCTCGACGTCAACCGTCTGCGAGTCCGTGTCGACGGACACGGAGACGATCTCCCGCTCTTCGCGCATGGTGTCGGTCGTCACGACCATGCCCGGCGTGAGCTCTTCGGCGCGGAAGAGGGTCCACTCTCCGGTGCCGTAGATCCGCTCGACGTGCCGGGCGGCCAGCTCCTTCACGTCGGCCAGGCGACGGCCGCCGAAGGTGAAGCCGAGACCGACGACGGTCCCGGTCCACGCGCTGCCATCCTTGCGCGCCGTGGCGATGCGCTGCCCGTTGGCGTTGGTGGCGAAGTAGCTACCGGCCGCGTTCTTGTGCCAGGTGAGTTCCACGGTCTGTCTGCCTTCCTGTCTGACTCGGAAGGTTGGAAGTCCGTGTTGGTGCGTGGACGCGGCCCGCACGGGCGCTCGCGCGGCGGCCCGGCAGGACCCGCCCGACGCGGTCGCCCGGCTGGCCCGCGAGGCGGCGCCGTCCGGCGCGGAGGTCACGGTGAGCAGGGGCGCCGGGCACGTCCGGGTGGTCGTCGTGGCCAGGCCCCCGCTGCTGGGCGGGCTGCCCTTCGACGTGCGGGAGGAGGCCGTGGCGGCGGTGGAGGAGACGGCGGGGGCGGGGACATGAGCCCCGCGCACCGGGTGCGGCGGCCCGGGGACGGCCGGTGCCCCGGCCGGGGCACCCGGTGCGGCCGGACCGCGCGGCGGCCCGGCGCGGGCCCCGGTCACCGGTCCGGGCGGGACTCCGCAGACCGGGGGTCCGCGACCGTCTGGAGCGTCGGGGCGATCGCCGTGCTGGGTGTCGTCTTCGGCGTCGTCCTGGCCCTCGGGCACGCGGTGGTGGTCCGGCACCGCGCGGCCGGGGGCGCGGACCTCGCGGCGCTCGCGGCGGCGGAGCACTGGATGCGGGGCGGCACGGCCGCCTGTGCCCGGGCGGACCGGGTGGCCCGGGCACAGGGCACGCGGCTCGTGCGGTGCGCGGTCGCCGGCGAGGTCTCGGACGTGTCGGTGGCGTCGGGCCGGGGCCCGTTCACGGCGGAGGTCAGGGCGCGGGCGGGCCCTCCGGGGCCGGCGGAACCTCCGCGTCCGGTCCCGGCTCCGGATCCGGGACCGGCTCCGGTCCGGGGCCCGGAGTTCGCCCCGGTTCCGGTCGCCCCGTCGGTCCCGGTTCCGGCGCCGCCGCGGGCCCCGCCCCGGCCGGCGCCCCCTCCAGCAGCACCGTGAGCAGCCGCACCGCGCCCCGTTTGTGCAGGGGGTCGTTGCCGTTGCCGCACTTGGGGGACTGGATGCAGGACGGGCAGCCGGCCTCGCACTCGCAGGAGGCGATGGCCTGGCGGGTGGCGGTGAGCCAGGCGCGGGCGGTGCGGAAGGCGCGCTCCGCGAAGCCCGCGCCCCCCGGGTGACCGTCGTAGACGAAGACGGTGGGCAGCAGCGTGTCGGGGTGGAGGGGGACCGAGACGCCGCCGATGTCCCAGCGGTCGCAGGTCGCGAAGAGCGGCAGCATGCCGATCGACGCGTGCTCGGCGGCGTGCAGGGCACCACCGAGGATCTCCGGGCCGATCCGGGCCCGGTCCAGCTGGTCCTCGGTGACCGTCCACCACACCGCGCGGGTGCGCAGCGTACGGGGAGGGAGGTCGAGCTTCGTCTCGCCCAGGACCTCACCGGTGACGGCACGCCGGCGCAGGAAGGAGACCACCTGGTTGGTGACCTCGACGGAGCCGTAGCACAGGCGGCCGTCGCCCCACGGGACCTCGGTGTCCGTCTCCAGCACGGAGATCGACGTCGTGTCGCGGGCGACCGTCGTGTACGTCGGGCTCGCCCGCTCGACCAGGGCGACGGAGTCCTCCAGGTCGAGGGACCGGACGAGGTAGGTGCGGCCCTGGTGCAGGTGGACCGCGCCCTCGTGGACGCTCGTGTGGGCGGCGCCCGCGTCGACCGTGCCGAGCAGCCGGCCGGTGCCGGCCTCGACGACCTGGACCGGCCGGCCGCCCTGGCCGCGGATGTCGGTGAGGTCGGCGGCCCGCTCCCGGCGGGTCCAGTGCCAGGCCCTGGTCCGGCGGCGGAGCAGCTTCGCGGCCTCCAGCTGCGGGAGGAGTTCCCCGGCGGCCGGACCGAACAGGTCGAGGTCCTCGTCCGTCAGCGGCAGCTCCTCGGCCGCCGCGCACAGGTGGGGGGCGAGCACGTAGGGGTTGTCGGGGTCGAGGACGGTGGACTCCACGGGCTGGTCGAACAGGGCCTCGGGGTGGTGGACGAGGAAGGTGTCCAGTGGATCGTCGCGGGCGACCAGGACGGCGAGGGCGCCCTGTCCGGACCGCCCCGCGCGGCCCGCCTGCTGCCACAGGGAGGCCCGGGTGCCCGGGTACCCGGCGATCACCACGGCGTCCAGGCCGGAGACGTCCACGCCGAGCTCCAGCGCGTTGGTCGCGGCCAGGCCGAGGAGCTCGCCGGAGTGCAGGGCCCGTTCCAGGGCGCGGCGCTCCTCGGGGAGGTAGCCGCCGCGGTACGCCGCGACCCGCCGGACCAGGGAGCGGTCGACCTCGGCGAGGCGTTCCTGGGCGATCACGGAGATCAGCTCGGCGCCGCGCCGGGAGCGGACGAAGGCCACCGAGCGGACGCCCTGCACGGTGAGGTCGGTCAGCAGGTCGGCGGCCTCGGCGGTGGCGGTGCGGCGGACGGGCGCGCCCCGTTCGCCGTGCAGCTCGGTCAGGGGCGGCTCCCAGAGGGCGAACACCAGTTCACCGCGGGGTGAGGCGTCGTCGGCCACCTCGACCACCGGCAGGCCGGTGAGCCGGCGGGCGGCGACCGCGGGTTCGGCGGCGGTCGCGGAGGCCAGCAGGAACACCGGCGAGGACCCGTAGCGGGCACAGAGCCGGCGCAGCCGGCGCAGCACCTGGGCGACGTGCGAGCCGAAGACGCCCCGGTAGGTGTGGCACTCGTCGACGACGACGTACCGCAGCGACTTGAGGAAGGAGGACCAGCGGGGGTGGGACGGCAGGACGCCCCGGTGCAGCATGTCCGGGTTGGTCAGCACGTAGTTGGCGTACTGGCGGATCCACTCGCGTTCCTCGAACGGAGTGTCGCCGTCGTAGACCGCCGCACGCACCGAATGGCCCAGCGGATGTGAAAGTTCCTTCACGGACCGGCACTGGTCCGCCGCGAGCGCCTTGGTGGGGGCGAGGTAGAGGGCGGTCGTGCCCCGCCCGTTCGGGGCCTCGGCGCCGTCCAGGAGCGTCGACAGGACCGGTGCGAGGTACGCCAGGGACTTGCCGGAGGCCGTGCCGGTGGCGACCACGACCGACTCGCCGTCCAGGGCGTGCTCGGCGGCGCGTGCCTGGTGGGCCCAGGGGCGGCCGATCCCCGCGGCCCGCACGGCGGCGACGACCTCCGCGCGGATCCGGTCCGGCCAGACGGCATGGCGACCCGCACGCGGGGGCAAGTGCTCCGTATGAGTGATGCGCGAAGCCCGGCTCGGTCCGGACGCGAGCCGGTCCAGGACAGCGCCCGGCGCGGGGCCGGACACGGTGTCCGCCGGGGATCGATCGGATCGGTGATTCTTGGCCATCGGCACCGAGTGTGTCACCGGCGTGACGGACAATGGGGCCAAGGCGTCGTGCACGCCTGCCGGTAAGTGATTGAATGCCATCGCGGCTGGCGAACCGTCCCGGGGGCTGAGCCGAAATGCCCCAAGGGCGACCGCTCGATAGCTAGGTGCTGGAGGATCCGTGGACCTGTCCCTGTCGACCGAGACCATGGGCGATCGCACGATCGTCAGGGTCGGTGGCGAAATCGACGTATATACCGCGCCCAAGCTGCGCGAGCAGCTGGTCGAGCTGGTGAACGACGGCAGTTTCCACCTTGTCGTCGACATGGAGGGTGTGGACTTCCTCGACTCCACCGGTCTCGGCGTGCTGGTCGGCGGCCTGAAGCGCGTCCGTGCCCATGAGGGCTCGCTGCGCCTGGTCTGCAACCAGGAGCGCATTCTCAAGATCTTCCGTATCACCGGCCTCACCAAGGTGTTCCCGATCCACACCTCGGTCGAGGAAGCGGTGGCGGCCACCGACTGATCACCGGTCCCGGGCCGGCGCGCCCGGGCGGCAGAAGTGAAGCACCAGGGGGGCCGGGCTCTTCGGCGGCCCGGCCCCTCCACAGCACGCCCGTACCTGCGAGGGGGATGCATGGCCACCGTCGAGCTCCGCTTCAGCGCGCTGCCCGAACACGTCAGGACCGCCCGGCTCGTGGCGGCGGCGGTGGCGCGCAGGGCCGGAGTGGACGAGGCCGTCCTCGACGAGGTCAGGCTCGCCGTCGGTGAGGCGTGCACACGGGCCGTGGGACTGCACCGCAACGTCGGGATCTCGGCGCCCGTGAGGGTGCTGCTGACCGAGGAGGAGAAGCAGTTCTCCATCGAGGTCGGCGACGAGGCGCCCCACGCGGTCCCCGGCGGGCCCGGTGACGGACCCGGCGACGCGGACGTCGAGATCGAGGAGGACGAGATGGGCCTCGCGGTCATCAGCGGCCTCGTCGACGACGTGGAGGTGAGTGCCGGGGAGGGCGGCGGATCGATCCGCATGAAGTGGCCCCTCACGCCGCCGGCCGCTCTCTCGGGCTGATCCGGCTCACCCGAACAGCGCTTTTCCTCACGAAGGGCCCCACCCGTGGGGCCCTTCGTCGTGTGCGGCCGCCGGGGCCCGCGCTTACAGTGGTCTCGTGCGCATGATCCAGTGAATTCATTCACGATCAACCGCGCCGCGGAAGTGCGATCACGTGAATGCGTCAGAGGCATTACCGATTCGGACTCCCGGACGCCCGGAGATCTCCGGGTGAAAGGTGAGTGCAAGACATTTACATTTCACGCGCTCTGTTTTGATCAGGTTCCGGTACCTACAATCCCGTCCACATCTTGAGCTCAGCCCAAGCGTCAAGGAGGACGAATGGCGGGGCTTTCCATCTCCTATGAGTCGGGTCAACCCACATCCCTCGCAGCCGCCGTGCTGACCGACGACAACCGCCTGCTCGTGGTGGTCATCGGCGTCGTGGCACTGGCGGCCCTGGTGGTCGCGGGGGTCCTGGTGCGCCAGGTGCTCGCGGCCGGCGAGGGCACCGACGGCATGAAGAAGATCGCGGCGGCGGTCCAGGAGGGCGCGAACGCCTATCTGGCCCGTCAATTGCGCACGCTCGGCGTCTTCGCCGTCGTCGTGTTCTTCCTGCTCATGCTGCTGCCCGCGGACGACTGGGGTCAGCGTGCCGGACGGTCGGTGTTCTTCTTGATCGGAGCGGCGTTCTCGGCGGCCACCGGCTATATCGGCATGTGGCTCGCGGTGCGCAGTAATGTGCGGGTCGCCGCGGCGGCGCGCGAGGCCACTCCGGCCGCGGGCGAGCCGGAAAAGGATCTCACCGCGGTATCGCACAGAGCGATGAAGATCGCTTTTCGCACGGGCGGCGTCGTCGGCATGTTCACCGTCGGCCTCGGTCTGCTGGGCGCCTCCTGCGTGGTGCTGGTGTACGCGGCCGACGCGCCGAAGGTGCTCGAGGGGTTCGGGCTCGGGGCCGCGCTGATCGCGATGTTCATGAGGGTCGGCGGCGGCATCTTCACCAAGGCCGCCGACGTCGGCGCCGACCTGGTCGGCAAGGTCGAACAGGGCATCCCGGAGGACGATCCGCGCAATGCCGCGACCATCGCCGACAACGTGGGCGACAACGTCGGCGACTGCGCGGGCATGGCGGCCGACCTCTTCGAGTCGTACGCCGTGACCCTGGTGGCCGCGCTGATCCTGGGTTCGGCGGCGTTCGGCGACGCGGGGCTCGCCTTCCCGCTGCTGGTGCCGGCGATCGGCGTCCTCACCGCGATGATCGGCATCTTCGCGGTGGCGCCGAGGCGCGCCGACCGCAGCGGCATGAGCGCGATCAACCGCGGGTTCTTCATCTCCGCGGTGGTCTCGCTGGCGCTGGTCGCGCTCGCGGTGTTCACCTACCTGCCGTCGTCCTACGCGGCCCTCGACGGCGTCACCGACGCGGCGATCCGGGGCAAGGAGGGCGATCCGCGGATCCTCGCGCTCGTCGCGGTGGCCATCGGCATCGTGCTCGCCGCCCTCATCCAGCAGCTCACCGGCTACTTCACCGAGACGACCCGGCGCCCGGTGAAGGACATCGGCAGGACCTCCCTCACCGGTCCGGCCACCGTCGTCCTCGCCGGTATCTCCATCGGTCTCGAGTCCGCCGTCTACACCGCCCTGCTGATCGGTCTCGGCGTCTACGGGGCGTTCCTGCTCGGCGGTACGTCGATCATGCTGGCGCTGTTCGCGGTGGCACTGGCCGGCACCGGCCTGCTCACCACGGTCGGTGTGATCGTCGCGATGGACACCTTCGGGCCGGTCTCCGACAACGCGCAGGGCATCGCCGAGATGTCCGGCGACGTCGAGGGCGCGGGCGCCCAGGTGCTCACCGACCTGGACGCGGTCGGCAACACCACCAAGGCCATCACCAAGGGCATCGCCATCGCCACGGCGGTGCTGGCCGCGGCGGCGCTGTTCGGCTCCTACCGGGACGCCATCACCAGTGGCGCGAGGGAGGTGGGCGAGCGGCTCAGCGGCGAGGGCGCACCGCTGAGTCTGATGATGGACATCTCGCAGCCCAACAACCTCGTCGGGCTGATCGCGGGCGCGGCGGTCGTCTTCCTGTTCTCCGGCCTGGCGATCAACGCGGTGTCGCGGTCGGCCGGTTCGGTGGTCTTCGAGGTGCGGCGGCAGTTCCGCGAGAAGCCCGGGATCATGGACTACAGCGAGAAGCCGGAGTACGGCAAGGTCGTCGACATCTGCACCAGGGACGCCCTGCGCGAACTCGCCACACCGGGTCTGCTCGCCGTGATGGCGCCGATCTTCGTCGGGTTCACGCTCGGCGTCGGGGCCCTGGGCGCGTTCCTCGCGGGCGCGATCGGCGCGGGCACGCTGATGGCGGTGTTCCTCGCCAACTCCGGTGGCGCCTGGGACAATGCGAAGAAACTCGTCGAGGACGGGCACCACGGCGGCAAGGGCAGCGAGGCCCATGCGGCCACCGTGATCGGCGACACCGTCGGCGACCCCTTCAAGGACACCGCCGGCCCCGCGATCAACCCCCTGCTGAAGGTGATGAACCTGGTGGCGCTGCTCATCGCGCCCGCGGTCATCAAGTTCTCCTACGGCGCCGACCGGAGCGTCGGGATGCGGGTGCTGATCGCGGTCCTCGCGCTGGTGGTGATCGTCGGCGCGGTGTACGTGTCCAAGCGGCGCGGTATCGCCGTGGGGGACGAGGACGACTCCGAACCGGAGCCCAAGTCGCCCGACGCGGCGGTGGTCTCCTAGGAACCGCCGGTGAAGGACGGGTCAACGCCCGGGCGGGCGCCGCGTCTTGGCGCGGTGTCCGCCCGCCCTTCGCGGCACCTCGTGCGTGAGTCTTCTCTCGCTTGGTGCAAATGGATTCAAAAGGGGCTTGACGGGCTTACGGCGGGTGGGTGACGTCCGTCCGGAGTTCCTCCGGCGTGTATGTTCCGGGGCCGAGAGCCACGGAAGGGACCAAACCGGTGAACAAGAAGCTCGCGGCCGCACTGTCCGGCGGTGCGGTACTGGTACTGGCGCTGACGGGATGCGGCGGCGGCGACGGCGACGAGAAGCTGGACGCCTGGGCGAAGGAGGTCTGCGACGCGGTGCAGCCGCAGGCCAGGAAGATCGAGGCGGCCAACGCCGCGATCCAGAAGGAGACCTCGGACAACAGCACGCCGGAGCAGGTCCAGAAGGCCGACTCGAAGGCGTTCCAGGACATGTCCGACGCCTACAAGGCGATCGGCACGGCCGTGAACGGGGCCGGGGCGCCGGACGTCGAGAACGGCGAGCAGAAACTGACGAACGCGGTGAAGGAGCTCAACGGCATCTCCGCGTCGTACGCCTCCCTGAAGAAGCAGGTCGACGGCCTCGACACCGAGGACCAGGCGAAGTTCGCCGACGGTCTGAAGGACATCGCCACCGAGCTGGACAAGCTGAGCAAGAGCGGCAACGACGCCCTCAACGAACTGGAGGAGGGCGAGGTCGGCGCGGCGATGTCGCGGCAGGCCAGCTGCAGGACGGTCACCGCTTCGGCGCCGGCCGCGGAGAGCTGACCCCCGCGGCGGCCGGCGCGACCGCGGCACGCGCGGACCGGGGACGGCGGCCACAATGGGGGCGTGAGTAACGCCGGCCTGCCTCCCCTGCCCTCGTCCGACCGTCCCGACACCGCCGCCCGGTTGCGGGACGCGCTGCTCGGAGCCTCCTTCACCGCCGACGGGCTGCTCGACCTGCTCGGTGCCCCCGCGTACGCGGCGCTGGCCCGCGGCGAGACCGTGCCCGCCCTCCGGGCCACCCGCGGGGACACGCCGCTGGAGGCGCTCGTACGGCTGTTCCTGCTGCAGCGGTCCGTGCCGCGCGCACGGGTGGCCGGCGTGCTGCCCGTGGACGCCTGCCTGGAGCACGGGTGGCTGACGCCGGCCGGCGCGGACGGGCTCGCCGCGACCGTGGACGTGCGGCCGTACGGCGGGCCGGCCGGTGAGGACTGGTTCGTCGTCTCCGACCCGGGGTGCGCGGTGGGCGGCGCCGGCGGCATCGGCGGCCGCGCCGAGGGGGTCGTCCTCGGCGTCGGCGGGGCGTCCACGACCCTGGCCGGCATCACCGTCCGCACGCCCGTGTCCTCCGCGCTCGACCTCGGCACCGGCTCCGGCATCCAGGCGCTGCACGCCACCCGGCACGCCACGCGCGTGACGGCCACCGACGTCAACCCGCGCGCGCTGCGCATCGCCGCGCTCACCCTGGCCCTCTCCGGGGTCCCGGCCGCGGATCTGCGCGAGGGTTCGCTGTTCGCGCCGCTGCGGGACGACGAGACGTACGACCTGATCGTGTCCAACCCGCCCTTCGTGATCTCGCCGGGCGCGCGGCTCACCTACCGCGACGGCGGGATGGGCGGGGACGACCTGTGCCGCACGCTCGTCCAGGAGGCGGGGGAACGGCTCAACGAGGGCGGATTCGCGCAGTTCCTCGCCAACTGGCAGCACGTCGAGGGGGAGGACTGGCAGGACAGGGTCAGGGCGTGGGTGCCCCGCGGGTGCGACGCCTGGATCGTGCAGCGCGAGGTGCAGGACGTCACCCAGTACGCCGAGCTGTGGCTGCGGGACGCGGGCGACCACCGCGGGGACGCGGCCGAGTACCGGGCGCGGTACGACGCGTGGCTGGAGGAGTTCGAGGCGCGCAAGGTGAGGGCGGTCGGCTTCGGCTGGATCACCCTGCGCAGGTCCGGCGCCGCGGTGCCGTCGGTCACGGTCGAGGAATGGCCGCACCCGGTGGAGCAGCCGCTCGGCGAGACGGTCCGGGCGCACTTCGACCGGATCGGCCACCTGCGGTCCCACGACGACGCGGCGTTGCTCGAGACGCGCTTCAGGCTGGCCGCGGAGGTCGTCCAGGAACAGGTCGGGCTGCCCGGAGCCGAGGACCCGGAGCACATCGTGCTGCGTCAGAACCGCGGGATGCGCCGGGCCACCGAGGTGGACACGGTCGGCGCGGGCTTCGCGGGGGTGTGCGACGGCACGATGAGCGCGGGCCGCATCCTGGACGCCATCGCCCAGCTCCTCGGCGAGGACCCCGTGCTGCTCCGGGACCGCACGCCCGCACAGATCCGGACGCTGGTGGAGCAGGGATTCCTGGAGCCGGCCGGCTGAGGGGCGCGGGACGGCCGGCCGGGGGGCGCGAGGCGGCCGGCCCCGCTCCGCTGCCGTCCGTTTCGCGCCGGTCCACGGAGGCCCGGAATTCCGCCGGCGAGACCGGCGGCCCGGGCCGGCCCCGGCCCGCCACCGGCCCGCCGCCCCCGCGTTCACCTCCGGTTCGCCCGCGCGCCGTCCGGGCGTGGCAGCGTCACCCCGGACCGGTACCAGCGGACGGGGAAGAGGGGCTCGCGGGACCATGGAGAGCGGACCGGCGATCTTCGCGGGATTGGTGTTCTGCCTGTTCGGGGGCGGGCTGCTGGCCTGGACCGCGGCCCGGGTGCGGCAGCAGCGCCCCGTCGCCCACGGTGTGAGTCCGGTCGCATCGGCCGCCGTCGCCGGGCTCGCCGCGGTGGCCTTCCTGATCGCCGGCGCATGGTGCTTCACCCGGCTGTGAGGAGCGGATGACCCCTTCGACCCCGGGTAACCGGTAGATAGCGCTCCGCATAAGCACGGGCAGGACTGGACACTCCGGGCGGCAGGAACGGGGGGAGTCGGGTTACCGTTCGAGTGGCCGTTGCGGGCTTTTCCCGTTTGACACGGGGGCGGGATGTACCGTCACACTCCGCAGCGTCACCATGACCCGACCCCCGGGAGGAACGCCTGGGGAGGCCCCAGTGTCGACCGGAGAGAAGAGCGAAGTTGTCCCCGACCAGCGAGACCGCGAAGGGCGGCCGCCGACTCGTCATCGTCGAGTCGCCTGCCAAGGCGAAGACGATCAAGGGCTATCTCGGCCCTGGCTACACCGTCGAGGCGAGCGTCGGGCACATTCGCGATCTTCCCAACGGTGCCGCGGAGGTGCCGGAGAAGTACACCGGTGAGGTGCGCCGCCTCGGTGTGGACGTCGACCACGACTTCCAGCCGATCTACGTGGTCAACGCGGACAAGCGGGCCCAGGTCAAGAAGCTCAAGGACCTGCTGAAGGAGTCCGACGAGCTCTTCCTCGCCACCGATGAGGACCGCGAGGGCGAGGCCATCGCCTGGCACCTCCAGGAAGTGCTCAAGCCCAAGATCCCGGTCAAGCGGATGGTGTTCCACGAGATCACCAAGGACGCGATCCGCGAGGCCGTGGCCAACCCGCGCCAGCTCAACCAGAAGCTGGTCGACGCCCAGGAGACCCGCCGCATCCTCGACCGCCTCTACGGCTACGAGGTCTCGCCGGTCCTGTGGAAGAAGGTCATGCCCCGGCTGTCCGCCGGCCGGGTCCAGTCCGTCGCCACGCGGCTCGTGGTCGAGCGGGAGCGCGAGCGCATCGCGTTCCGCTCCGCCGAGTACTGGGACCTGACGGGCACCTTCTCCCCCACCTCCGGCTTCGCTGCGGCGGGGGGACCCCCGTCCGGCCGCGCCGGGGACGCGTCCGACCCGTCCTCCCTGGTCGCCCGCCTCCAGACCGTCGACGGGCGCCGGGTCGCGCAGGGCCGCGACTTCGACTCCCTGGGACGGCTGAAGAGCGCGAACACCCTCCACCTCGACGAGGCGAACGCCCGCGCGCTGGCCGCCGCCCTGGAGGACACGCGGTTCGCCGTGCGTTCCGTCGAGTCCAAGCCGTACCGCCGCTCGCCGTACGCCCCGTTCCGTACGACGACGCTGCAGCAGGAGGCGAGCCGCAAGCTCGGCTTCGGCGCGAAGGCCACCATGCAGATCGCGCAGAAGCTGTACGAGAACGGCTACATCACCTACATGCGCACGGACTCGACGACGCTGAGCGGGACGGCGATCTCCGCCGCGCGCACCCAGGTCGCGCAGCTGTACGGGGCCGACTACCTGCCCCCGCAGCCGCGCACCTACGCGGGCAAGGTGAAGAACGCGCAGGAGGCGCACGAGGCGATCCGCCCCTCGGGCGACCGTTTCCGCACGCCCGCCGAGACCGGTCTGACCGGCGACCAGTTCAGGCTGTACGAGCTGATCTGGAAGCGGACCGTCGCCTCGCAGATGAAGGACGCGACCGGCAACTCCGTCACCGTGAGGATCGGCGGCACGGCGGCCGACGGACGGGACGTCGAGTTCAGCGCGTCCGGCAAGACGATCACCTTCCACGGCTTCCTGAAGGCCTACGTCGAGGGCGCCGACGACCCGAACGCCGAGCTCGACGACCGTGAGCGCCGGCTGCCGCAGGTCGCGGAGGGCGACCCGCTCACCGCAGAGGAGATCACGGCCGACGGTCACGCGACCAAGCCCCCGGCCCGCTACACCGAGGCGTCGCTGGTCAAGGAGCTGGAGGAGCGCGAGATCGGCCGCCCGTCGACGTACGCGTCGATCATCGGCACGATCCTCGACCGCGGCTACGTGTTCAAGAAGGGCACGGCCCTGGTGCCGTCCTTCCTCTCCTTCGCCGTGGTCAACCTGCTGGAGAAGCACTTCGGCCGGCTCGTCGACTACGACTTCACCGCCAAGATGGAGGACGACCTCGACCGCATCGCGCGCGGCGAGGCGCAGGCCGTGCCGTGGCTGAGGCGGTTCTACTTCGGCGAGGGCTCGCACAACGGCGGCGCGGCCGAGGCGGGCAACGGCGACGGGGACCACCTCGGCGGCCTCAAGGAGCTGGTGACCGACCTGGGCGCGATCGACGCGCGCGAGGTGTCGTCGTTCCCGGTGGGCAACGGCATCGTGCTGCGGGTCGGGCGCTACGGCCCGTACATCGAGCGCGGCGAGAAGGACACCGAGCAGCACCAGCGCGCCGACATCCCGGCCGACCTGGCGCCCGACGAGCTGACCCTCGACCTGGCCGAGAAGCTGCTCGCCGAGCCGAGCGGCGACCGCGTCCTGGGCACCGACCCGGACACCGGTCACGACATCGTCGCCAAGAAGGGCCGCTACGGCCCGTACGTCACGGAGATCCTCCCCGAGGGCACCCCGAAGACCGGCAAGAACGCGGTCAAGCCCCGCACGGCCTCCCTCTTCAAGTCGATGTCCCTGGACACGGTGACCCTCGACGACGCGCTGAGGCTGATGTCGCTGCCGCGCGTGGTCGGCACCGACGCCGAGGGCCAGGAGATCACCGCTCAGAACGGCCGCTACGGGCCGTACCTGAAGAAGGGCACCGACTCGCGGTCGCTGCAGTCCGAGGAGCAGCTCTTCACGATCACGCTGGAGGAGGCGCTGGCGATCTACGCCCAGCCCAAGCAGCGGGGCCGGGCGGCCGCCAAGCCGCCGCTGAAGGAGCTGGGCACCGACCCGGTCAGCGGGAAGCCGGTCGTGGTGAAGGACGGCCGCTTCGGCCCGTACGTCACCGACGGCGAGACCAACGCGACCCTGCGCTCCGGCGACAGCGTCGAGACGATCACGCCGGAGCGCGGGTTCGAGCTGCTCGCCGAGAAGCGCGCCAAGGGCCCCGCCAAGAAGGCCGCGAAGAAGGCCCCCGCCAAGAAGACGGCGGCCAAGAAGGCCCCGGCGAAGAAGACGGCGACCGCCAAGAAGACCGCGGCGAAGAAGACGACGGCCGTGAAGAAGACGACCGCGGCGAAGGCGACCGCGGCGAAGAAGACGGCCGCCGGGAAGGCGACCGCCTCGAACGGCGCGGAGGACTGAGCCCCCGGGATCCGTCCGCCACCCGGCGGGGTTCTTCGCCCGGGGTTCGCAATGCGAACGCCCCGGCAGCACATCGCTGCCGGGGCGTGTGCATGTCAGGCGCGTCGTCCCCGTGCCGCCGGTATGGGCCGATAGGCTGAACGCATGACGCGAGCCGAGCAGCCTACGGCCCCCCGGCCGGACCCAGACGACGCCCTGATCGCGGACTCCCGTGAGCGCGCCGTCCGCGCCCTGCTGCGCCGACCGCAGCTGAAACGACTGTGGAGCGCGCAGCTCGTGGGCGGGGTCGGTGACGTCCTCGCCCTCCTCGTGCTGGTCCTCCTCGCCCTCCAGGCGGCGATCGCCGCCGGTTCCTTCGGCGGCGGCCACCGGGGCGCGGCGTTCGCAGTGGCGACCGTTTTCGGGGTGCGCGTCCTGGCGACCGTGCTGTTCGGCGCCGTCCTCCTCGGCCCGCTCACCGCGCTCACCTCGCCGGACGGCCCGCTGGACCGCCGCTGGACCATGGTCGGCGCGGACGGGCTGCGGGCCGCGCTGCTCATCGTGGCGCCGCTGTGGATCGACTGGACGCCCGGCAACGCCCTGGCGGCCCTCCTCGTCACCGCCTTCGTGGCCTCGGTCGCCGAACGCTTCTGGACCGTGTGCCGGGAGAGCGCGGCACCCGCGCTGCTGCCCGCGCCGCCCCCGGAGGGCGCGACGGTGCGGCCGCTGCCCGCCCCCATGGACGCGCTGCGCCGCCTGTCGCTGCGCACCGGCTTCGTGGCGATACCGCTCGCGGCCCTCACGCTCGTCGTCGCGAGCCTGTTCAACAACCTGCTGGGCACGGCGATCGACTGGTTCGCCGCGCACCAGGCGGCCCTCGCGTCGTACGTCGCGGCCGGCCTGTTCGCCGCGTCGCTGTCCGTGCTGGCCTTCCTGGAACTGCCCGGCACGCGCACCCCCCGCGCGCGGTCGCCGCTGGAGGGGCTGCGCCGCCCGAGGAGCGCCGCCGGCGCCGACAAGGGCCGCACCGGCGCGCTGCCGCTGCTGGTGTTCGCGTCCGCGTCCGTCGCCGCCGCGGTGGCGTCCGCGGTCGCCGTGTCGGTGCTGCACGCCAAGGACCTCGGCGGCGGCCCCGTGCTCTACGGCCTGATGGCGGGCGTGCTGACCGGCGGGGTCGTCGTCGGCATCCGCACGGCGCCCTCCCTGCTGCCGTCGCTGTCCCGGCGCCGGCTGCTCGCGATGGCGCTCGCCCTGACCGGCGTCGCGCTGCTGGCCGCGGGACTGGTGCCGGACGTCACCAGCGTGCTGCTGATCATGGTGCTGGCCGGCGTCGGCGCGGGCATCGCCGCCCACACCGGGCACGCGCTGCTCGACCAGGAGACCGAGGACCAGCGCCGGGTCCGCACCACCGAGCACCTGCACGCGGTCGTCCGGGTCTTCGTGGCGCTCGGCGCGCTGATCGCCCCGCTGGTGGCCGCGGGCATCGGACCGCACCGGCTGGAGAGCGGCCGGTTCGTGTTCGCGCACGGCGGCGCCGCCTTCACGCTGATGCTGGTGGGCGCGCTGCTGCTGCCGGTGGCCGCGCTGGTGCTGGCCAAGGTCGACGACCGGTCCGGGGTGCCGCTGCGGCAGGACCTGCGCGACGCGCTGCTCGGCGGCGATCCCGAGCAGACGCCCGCCGCCTCCGGCTTCTTCATCGCCCTGGAGGGCGGCGACGGGGCCGGTAAGTCCACCCAGGCCGAGGCGCTCGCCGAGTGGATCCGGGGCAAGGGCCACGAGGTCGTGCTCACCCACGAACCCGGGGCGACGCCGGTCGGCAAGCGGCTGCGCTCCATCCTGCTGGACGTCTCCAGCGCCGGCCTGTCGCACCGCGCGGAGGCGCTGCTGTACGCCGCGGACCGGGCCGAGCACATCGACACCGTCGTGCGGCCCGCCCTGGAGCGCGGCGCGGTCGTCATCTCCGACCGGTACATCGACTCCTCCGTGGCCTACCAGGGCGCCGGGCGCGACCTGTCGCCGACCGAGATCGCCCGCATCAACCGCTGGGCGACCGACGGACTGGTCCCGCACCTGACGGTGCTGCTGGACGTGGCGCCGGAGACCGCGCGGGAACGGTTCACCGAGGCGCCGGACCGGCTGGAGTCGGAGCCCGCGGAGTTCCACGCGCGGGTGCGGGCCGGCTTCCTCACCCTGGCCGCGGCCGACCCGGGCCGGTACCTGGTGGTCGACGCCGGCCAGGAGCCGGAGGCCGTCACCACGGTGATCCGGCACCGGCTGGACCAGGTGCTGCCGCTGTCCGAGGCCGAGATCCGGGCCCGTGAGGAGGCGCGCCGCAAGGCCGAGGAGGAGGCCCGCCGCAAGGCCGAGGAGGAAGCGGCCCGCAAGGCGGAGGAGGAGCGCCTGGAGCGCGAGCGCCAGGAGCAGCTGGCGCGGCTGCGCGCCGAGGAGGAGGAGCGCAAGCGGCGCGAGCTGGAGGAGGCGCAGCGGCGCGAGGCGGAACGGCAGGCGGAGGAGGCCCGGCAGCGCGCCGAGGAGGCCCGCCGTCGGGCCGAGGAGGAGCGCCGCCGGCTCCTCGCGGAGGAGAAGGCGCGCGCCGAGGAGGAGGCCCGCCGCAAGGCCGAGGAGGAGCGCCGCCGCAAGCAGGCCGAGGAGGAGGCGCGGCTGCGCGCCGAGGCTGAGGCGCTGCGCCTGGAGAAACAGCGCAAGGCCGAGGAGGCCCTGCTGCGGGCGGAGGAGGCCCGGCGGCTCGCGGAACGGGCGGCGGCCGCCGCGGAGGCGGGACCGAGGACGACGGGCGTCCCGCCGGCCGCGGACGCCCCCGCGTCCCGGTCCCCCCGGCCGGGGGCCGAGGACACGGTGACCGTGCCGACGCCGGTGGTGACGCCGACGAACGCGTCGGGCGGGCCGGTGGACGAGACGGCGGTGCTGCCCCGGGTGGGGGGCGAGGACGCCGGCCGTGACTCCGGGGGGTCCCGGGGACCCGACGCCGAGGCGACGACGGAGCTGCCGGTGGTGCCGGACGCGGCCGGCGGCACCGCGGTGCCGCCGCCCGTGCCGCCGGGCGCCGCGGACGAGACGGCGGTGCTGCCCCCGGTGCGGGGGGAGGAGCCGGAGGACCGCACGCGCGAGCTGCCCCGGATCGGCTCCGAGGACGCGCCCGACCGGCGCCGGCAGCGCCCCGACTGGGCCGAGGAGACCCCGCTGGACGACCTGCCGACGCTGGCGGACGAACTGCTCGGCCCGCACGAGGACGACCGGTACGGGGACGAGGGCGGCGGCCGGGGCCGGGGCCGCCGGCGCTGACCCGGTCCGGCGCTGTCGGTGCCCACCCCCACAATGGATCCCGCAAGCCGAACGTGACGGAAGGGCGGCGTGACCCGTGACCGTGTGGGACGACCTCGTCGGACAGGAACGGGTGAGCGAGCAGCTCACCGCGGCCGCCCGGGACGCCGACGCGTTCGTCACCGCCGCGGCGGCCGACGCGCCGCCGCCCGAGGCGTCCCGGATGACGCACGCCTGGCTGTTCACGGGCCCGCCCGGCGCGGGGCGCGACCGGGCGGCGCGGGCCTTCGCCGCCGCGCTGCAGTGCGTCAGCCCCGACCGCGCGCTCGGCGGGGCCCCCGGCTGCGGGTTCTGCGACGGCTGCCACACCGCGCTGGTCGGCACCCACGCCGACGTCACCACGGTCGCCGCCGTCGGCTCGGAGATCCTCGTCAAGGACATGCGCGACACCGTGCGCAAGTCGTTCACCGCCCCGGCGAACGGCCGCTGGCAGGTCATCCTCGTCGAGGACGCCGAGCGGCTGAACGAGAAGTCCGCCAACGCCGTCCTCAAGGCCGTCGAGGAGCCCGCCCCCCGCACCGTCTGGCTGCTGTGCGCCCCCTCCCTCGAGGACGTGCTGCCGACGATCCGCTCCCGCTGCCGCCACCTCAACCTGAGCACGCCCTCGGTGGACGCCGTCGCCGACATGCTCGTGCGGCGCGAGGGCATCGAGCCGGACGTCGCCGCGGCGGTGGCCCGCGCCACCCAGGGCCACGTCGACCGCGCGCGCCGCCTGGCCACCGACCCGGCGGCCCGGGAGCGCCGCGCCGCCGTGCTGAAGCTGCCCCTGCGGGTCGAGGACATCGGCGGGGCGCTCAGGGCCGCCCAGGAACTCGTCGACGCCGCGGCCGAGGACGCCAGGCAGCTCGCCGAGGAGACGGACACCAAGGAGACCGAGGAGCTGAAGGCGGCGCTCGGCGCGGCCCAGGGCGGCCGGCTGCCGCGCGGCACGGCCGGCGTGGTCAAGGACCTGGAGGACATGCAGAAGCGCCGCAGGACCCGGACCCAGCGCGACAGCCTCGACGTCGCCCTGACCGACCTGACCGGCTTCTACCGCGACGTCCTCGCCCTCCAGCTCGGCTCCCGCGTCGCCCTCGCCAACACGGACGCCGAGGACGCGCTCGAACGCCTGGCCCGCGGCAGCTCGCCGGAGTCCACGCTCCGCCGCATCGAGGCGATCGCCGCCTGCCGCCGGGCCCTCGACCGCAACGTGGCCCCGCTCCTCGCGGTGGAGGCGATGACGATGGCGCTCAGAGCGGGCTGACCGGCCCGGGCGACCACCCGCCCGGCGGACCCGTCGCCGCGCCCCGGTACTCCGTCCCGGCGCCCCGCCGGGAACTCGTCCGCGGCACGGCGTGTACGCAGAGCGCCCATCCCGTCGCCCGGAGTTACGCTCGCAGCATGCACACAAGGCGCACCACCCGTAGGATCCGCACCGCAGCCTGCCTGCTCGCCGCCGTACTGCTGGCGTCCGGCTGCTCCTCCGGGAGCACGCCGAACGCCGCCAGCACGGCGGCGAAGGAGAAGGCGCCGTCCCTGACCGCGCTGCCCCCCTCCACGCCGGCGGCGCTCACGCCGTACTACGAGCAGCGGCCGTCCTGGCGCGACTGCGGAGCCCCCGGCTTCCAGTGCGCCACCGTGAAGGCCCCGATCGACTACGCCGACCCGTCCGCCGGCGACGTCCGCCTCGCCCTGGCCCGCAAGAAGGCCACCGGCCCGGGGGAGCGGCTGGGCTCGCTGCTGGTGAACCCCGGCGGCCCCGGCGGCTCGGCGGTCGGCTACCTCCGGGCGCACGCCGGGACCGGCTACCCGGCCGAGGTGCGCGCCCGCTACGACATGGTGGCCTTCGACCCGAGGGGCGTGGCCCGCAGCGAACCCGTCGAGTGCCTGGACGGGCCCGGGATGGACGCGTACACGCGGACCGACGTGACGCCGGACGACGCGCGGGAGGCGGACGCGCTGGTCGCGGCGTACCGGAAGTTCGCCGAGGGCTGCGGGGCGAACGCGCCGAAGCTGCTGCGCCACGTGTCGACCGTCGAGGCGGCCCGGGACATGGACATCGTGCGGGCCGTGCTGGGCGACGAGCGGCTGAACTACGTCGGCGCCTCCTACGGCACCTTCCTCGGGGCCACGTACGCCGGGCTCTTCCCGTCCCGGACGGGCCGGCTGGTCCTGGACGGCGCGATGGACCCCTCGCTGCCCGCGCGGCAGGTGAACCTGGAGCAGACGGCGGGCTTCGACACGGCGTTCACCGCCTTCGCGCAGGACTGCGTCCGGCGCGGCGACTGCCCGCTCGGCGGCCCGGGCACCGGCCCCGGGCAGGCCGGGAAGAACCTCAAGAAGATCTTCGACGACCTCGACGCCCGGCCGATCCCCACCGGTGACGCCGACGGCCGCAGGCTCACCGAGTCCCTGGCGACCATCGGCGTGATCGCGGCGATGTACGACGAGAACGCCTGGGAGCGGCTGCGCGAGGCGCTGACGGCGGCGACGGAGGAGAACGACGGCGCCGGACTCCTCGCCCTCGCCGACAGCTACTACGAACGCGACGCCGACGGCGAGTACGCCAACCTGATGTTCGCCAACGCAGCCGTGAACTGCCTGGACCTCCCCGCGGCCTTCGGCACCCCGGACGAGGTGCGGGCGGCGCTCCCCGACTTCGAGAAGGCCTCCCCGGTCTTCGGCGAGGGCTTCGCCTGGATGGCGCTGAACTGCGCGTACTGGCCGGTGCGGGCCACGGGCGAACCGCAGCGCATCGAGGCGAAGGGCGCGGCCCCGATCGTCGTCGTCGGCACCACCCGCGACCCGGCGACCCCGTACCGCTGGGCCGAGGCCCTGGCCGGCCAGCTGTCCTCGGCCCGCCTCCTCACCCACGAGGGCGACGGCCACACCGCCTACGGCCGGGGCAGTGACTGCGTCGACTCCGCGATCAACGCCTACCTGCTCCGCGGCACCCCGCCCGCGGACGGAAAGCGCTGCTCCTAGCCGGTGCCCCCACCCCGGAGGCGGGACGGAGGGTCCGCCTCCGGGGCAGGTGCGAAGCACCCTCGGAAACTGTGTAGACTTACCGACGTTGCCGATCGCACCATGGGTGCGGGCACGCGCCGCCTTAGCTCAGATGGCCAGAGCAACGCACTCGTAATGCGTAGGTCTCGGGTTCGAATCCCGAAGGCGGCTCCACCAAGCCCCAGGTCAGGTACTCGCTGGCCGGGGGCTTTCTGGTGCGTGGGGCAGGGCGTGTCGCACGGTCGGCGCGCCGGGTCTTCGCTGCGGGGCGCCGGGCGGCCGCTCCGGGGGCGGAGGGACGGCCGGGGGAGGTCCCCTCCCCGTCCCGGGGTGCTGTCCTCCGCCGGTGTCCAACGGCACGCCGATCACCCGCCGGTACGCCTCGGGCCCGGTTTCCGCGGTTCGTGGGCGCACGAGCGTGAGCGTGGGGACGTGTCCGGCGGCCGGCGAAGCGCGAAACACCGAGACGGGGCCGGCGAGGTGGACGGCAGGGGCAGGCCGGACGGGCTGACGGGCCCGGGCCGGGCCGACCGGCCCGGTGTCAGTCGGTGTCGGTGGCCGCCAGTACCGCGATCTCCTGGCCGCCGGGGCGCAGGGCCGCGACAGCGAGGTCCCACGCCACCTGGTGGAACCAGTCGGACGTGGTGGCGATGCGGAACCACTGAGTCTGCTCGACCAGCTCCGCCACGCGGGTGAGGGGCGCGTCCGCCGGGGCGTCGGTCAGACCGCCGAGAGAGCGCCACGCGGCGAGCCTTCCGTACGCGCCGTACAGGCCGGACCCGTAGGCCGGGGCACGCACCGCCGCGGAGAGCAGGACCCGTAGCACCGCGTCCGGGGCCGACGCGTACAGCCGGGCCGTGGACGCCCCCTCCGGCCAGGGGGCCAGCGGCAGACGTTCGAAGACGGCCGCGAAGTCGTCGGGTGCCACCGCGTCCGGCGACCAGAACTCCTGTGCGGCGACCGTCCCGTTGGAGTCGGAGCACCAGTGCTGTACCGCGGCGGCCATGACCTCGGCCTTGGCGTCGCCGGAGATCTCCGTCATGTCGATGCCCGCCGTGCGCCGCCGCGTCGACGGTGAGGCGTGGAGTTGGGGCCCCTCGAAGGTGACGGAGGGGGTCACCGGTACCACCCACGTCCAGGTGTCGTCCGCCCGCGGGGGCCGGCGCAGGCCGCGCTCCGCCGGCAGCAGGCTCAGCGGCAGCGCCGCGAGGGGGTGGCCCTCGGCGACGAGCCGGTCCCTGAAGGAGCGCAGTGCCGGGTACTCCTCGACCGGGGCCGACGTGAGGACGAGCTCGTGAAGGAGACACGCCCTGAGTTCGGGGGAATGGACCGAGTCGGACGCCTCATCGAACACCACCTCTTCGATGTCCTCGATCCGGTGGCCGTGGGCGACGAGGGCCGCCAGCCGCCGTTCGGCCCGCAGCGGATCGGAGCCCGCGGCCGGCAGGGAGGCCGGCAGGCGCAGCAGCGTCCGCAGGCTGTCCCGCCCCGCGCGGGCCGACAGCGCGCGCAGGATGCGGTCCAGGATCACCTCGTGCTGTCGCGGGACGCCCTTCCCGGCGGCGGCCCCGGCGGCGATCTCCTCCCCGAGTCCGCCGACCCAGGTGAACCGGCCGGCGGAGACCTGCTCGTCGACCGCCGCTCCGATGAGCGCCAGGTCCGCGGCGTCGGCGGTGGAGAGGCTCGCGGCCGTGGCACGGCCCGGGGCCGTCGGGGCGCTGTCCTCGCTCATCACGCACGAACCTCGTTTCGACTGGCGCGGCACCGACGGCTTGGCCGGCACCGGGCGGTGCCGGCCAAGTCTAGCTACGGCGTCATTAGGGTCTCGGCACCGGATAGGCGCTCAGGAACAGGCCGGTGTTGGGATCGACGGCGACGCGCATGTGGTCCTCGCCGTTGGTTCCGATCGCCCTCCCCATGGGGAAGATGTACACCGCGTCGTCCCCGGGGACCCTGATCGCTTCCGACTGCTTGGCCCACGCCTCGTCGACCAGGTCGAAGAGCTTGTTCGGGTCCTTCTCGACGAAGACGGTGTGCGTGGCCCTGTTCGGGTTCGGGACCGTGTGGGCGAGCAGGTGGTCGATCTTGTGACCGTGCCTCCTGTCCGGTCCGTAGACGAGACCTCCCGGCGACACGAAGTGGTCGCCGCCCATGTCGGCGAAGGTGACCGGGCAGGTCGCGTTGTGCACGAGGACCGGGGTCCGGCCCGCGAGCACGTAGTAGGTGTGGGTGTTCCGCACCGACAGGTTGAACACCTGCTGGACGCGGTTCCGGTCCTGCGTCGCCACCACCGCGGCCGTGGTGCCCTCCGGGGTGCGGACCCGGTCACCGGGAACGACGTTCTCCGCGGTCACCCAGGCCTCGCGGTCGGCCAGCCAGACGGGGTGGGCGGCGGTGGCGGTGAAGGTGCCCGTGGCGTCGCCGGCCGCGCCGTCCTCGTCGACCGTGATGCTCACCAGGTGCTTCTGCCCCGTACTGCTGAACAGCTGGTCGACCGGGCGCGGTGCCGTCTCGTCCGTCACCGGATCGGTGGCGAGGACCCTGTCGCCGACCCGGACGTCCTTGATGGGCTTGGTCCGGCCGTCGGCCAGCAGGACGGGGGTCTGCGGTGTGAAGCTGTTGCACTTCCGGAAGACCTTGCTGCCCTTGCTGAACAGCGACTTGAAGAAGCCGGTCGCCTTGTCGCCCCACTTGCCGAACTTGACGGCGCTGGCCCCGTAACCGAGACCGGGCACGGCGGCAGCGCAGGAAAGGGCCGCGTCACCCATGGCGTCCGACTTCCCGGACGCCGTCTCACCGCCGTACCAGGCGCAGTTGGCGCCGTCGGCGACCTCACCGAAGCCGGGGACCAGGCCGAGGACGTCGAGCGCGAAGTGGCCGCCCTCGGAGAGCACCGCGCCCCAGTCGATGTCCTCGCTCTCCCGCAGCCAGTTGTTGAACTCCTTGATCTCCTCCCTGAACTGCTTGGCCTCCTCGCTCCTGAGCTTGGCCAGTTCCTCGGCCTGCTTCTTCTCCACGGCGGTGACCAGGGCTTCCTTGGCCGCCTTCTCGGCGGCTGCGGAGTCCTTGCCCGCCGCCTCGGCGGAGGCGCGGGCGGCGTTGGCCGAGGCCCAGGCGTCACTCGCGGACGCCTGCGCGGATGCGGCGGAGGCCTCCGCCTGTGCCGCGGAGTTGGTCGCGCGCCGGGCGGCGTTGTGGGCGTCGGCCTCGGCCGCGCGGGCGGTCCTGGCGGAGTTCGCCGCGTCGGCGGCGGACGCCTCGGCGTCCTTGGCCGACTGGCGGGCCTGATCGGCGTACTTGCCGGCCTGCTCGGCGGACGCCTCGGCCTGCTTGGCGTACTGCGCGGCCTCGGCCGCCGCCTTGCGGGCCTCGGCCGCGACCTTGGCGGCCAGGGCCGCGTTCTGCTGGGCGGTCGCGGCCACGCTCGCCGCTCCGGCGATCAGCCGCTGGACCCGGGACACGTGCGTGGCGGTCAGCAGGTCCTTGCGCTGCGCTGCGTACTGACCGACCTCGATGAAGTCGTGCAGCATCTCCGGCGGCCCCTCCAGGGCGACCCGGGCCGCGGCCTTCACCTCGGGCGTGCCCTGGCTCATCAGCTGCACCGCACGGACCCGCTCGTCGCTGGTGCGGGCCGTGTAGTAACCGGCGGCGACGAAGTCGCGCAGGGCCTCGGTCGTACCGGCCTCGAGGGCCGCCTGGCCGTCCTTCCTGACGCCGGGGCCGGCGCCGTTCATCAGCTGGACGACCCTGACGCGGTAGTCGTTGGCGGCTGCCTGGTGCTGTCCCGTCTTCAGGAACGCGCTGATCGTGGCGGCGTCGCCGCCGAGCGCGGTCTCAGCGGCCGACCGTACGGCCGGGTACTCCGAGTCCCAGGCCAGACGTGCGACACGGTCGGTCTCGTCCTGGCCGCGGGCCAGTTCGAGGCCGGTACGGACGTACTCCACGACCTGGCCGTCGGAGCCGGACAGGGCGACCTCGGCCGCCGTGGTGCTCCACGGCCCCCGGGTCCTGGCGATGTGCAGCGCGACCTTGCGGGCCTTGGGCGCCACCGCTGTGACGTCGATGTCCGGCTGCGCGACCTCGGCCGCGAGGCGCTCGGCCTCCGCGTCGAGCTGCTTCGCCTGCTCGGCGGCCTGCTGCGCGGCGGCCTTGCGCTCGTCGACGGCGATCTTCGCTGCCTTGGCCTCCTCGAGCGCGGTGGTGGTCCGGTCCGCCAGCTCCGCGGCCTCGACCTCACGCGCCAGGTCGAAGGTGGCGCGGGCCTTGGTGACCGCGTCCGTCGCGGCGTCGGCCGCGGTCTTGGCCGCCTCGGCGTGCTTCCTGGATTCCGCGGCGGCGGTGGCCGCGTTCCCGGCGTGCTCCGCGGCGGCCTCCGCCGCGTCGGCTGCCTTCTTGGCGTGGTCCGCGGCCGCGTTGGCGGCGTCCCGGGCCTCGAACGCGGCCTTGGCGGACTTGGCGGCCAGGGCCTGCGCCCGGTCGGCGGCGGACGTCGCGGCGGCGGCGTGCCGACGTGCGTCGGCGGCTGCCGCCCTGGCCCGCTGGGCCTGGGCGCTGGAGACGTTCGCGTGGCCGCTGGCCGCTTCCGCGGCGGAGGCGGCGGCGTTCGCGTTGGCGCCGGCGCTTGCGGCGGCCTTGGCGGCATTGCCGGCCTCGGTGGCCGCCGTGCCCGCGAACTCGGCCGCCCGGGCAGCCTTCTTGGCCCCCTCGGCAGCCCTGTTCGCGTCCTCGGCGGCCTTGCGGGCGGCGGACGCCTTGGTGGCGTCGGTCGCCGCGTCGGCGGCGGCGTTGCGGGCCCGCGATGCTGCCTGGGCGGCCGCCGCGGCTGCGGACGCGGCCTGGGAGGCGGCGTTGGCGGCAATGCGGGCCGAGGTGTTGGCGGCGCGGGCGGAGCTGATCGCCTGCTGTGCCGCCTTGGCCGCACCACTGGCGGCGTCGGCCGCGCGGCCGGCGGCGTTGGACGCCCTCTTCGCGTCGTCCTTGGCCGCCTCGGTCTCGGCCGCGGCCTTCTCGGCGGCCTGCTTGGCGAGCTTGGTGGCGGCGATCGCGCGCGCCGACGCCTCCTTGGCGGCGTCGGTCTCGACCTTGGCCTGACGCCCGGCCTCCTCGGCGAGTGTGGCGAGTTCGGCCACCGTGGCCAGCTCCTGATCGCGGGCGCGTGCGATGTGCTGGCCCACCTCCAGGAATTCGCGGACGTCGTGGATGGAGCCGTTCATCGCGACCCTGGCGGCCTCGCGCACGGCGGGTCCGCCGGTGCTCAGGATCTGAACGGTCAGTACCCGGTCGTCGGACTCGCGGGCGGCGTACTGTCCCTCGGCGATGAACGCACGTACGTCCTCGATGGTGCCGTTCATGGCCTTCGTGCCGGCGGATTTCACCCCCGGCCCACCGGCGGAGATGATCTGCGTGGCCCACACCCGCTGGTCCTGCTCGAGCGGTTCCTTCCAACCGTCCTTCAAGAAGGCGTCGAGCTGGTCGGGCGTCCCCGCCAGGGCCCGCTCCGCGGCTGCGCGCACCGCGGGCCCGCCCGCCGAGAAGACCTGGACCGTGGCCACCCGGTCGTCGCTGAGCTGGGCGATGGCGTGCTCTTTGTCGAGGAAGTCGCGGACGTCCGCGTCGGACCCCAGCAGGGCGACCTCGGCGGCCGCCTTGACGCCGGGCCCGCCGGCCTTCCACAACTCCAGCACCCGGCCGCGATCCGTCGGCGGAATGTGGTCCGGACTCTCGCTCCGTGTGGTTCCCGCTGCTGCGACCGCCGTAGCGGGAGCGGATCCGATGAGCCCTGCGACCAGAGCCAGGAACAGACCCAGGCACAGCGTGCGCAGCGCGGCCGGTGCTCCTGCTCCTCGTATGGCTCTCCGGTGATTGATTCCCCCCGGTACGTGCACGCTCGCGCGCGACGTACCGCGTCGGAGGCGATTTCTTCGTCTCAAGGAACGAGTACCCCTCATCGTTGCCGGCGGCTTCCCTGACCGGTCTGCGGCTTTGACGTGAATCTGAGCGGAAGCCGACGCGGGGCAAGCCGGGACGAGGGCGTGCAGGCAGTCGTTCGTGGCCGCGCCGAGCGGCCGACCGAGGAGGACTCCCGTGGTCGGTGCGGAAGTGCACCGCTCGCGCCGTGATCACCCCGGCCGAGGACCGATCGTAAGGTCCAACTAGGGTGATTTACAAAGAAATTGACAGTGCTTTACCTCATCTTTGCGCGTGCGGGTGAGGGGATTCCCCGCCGTCTCGCGCACCGGCCCGAGGGGTCGTACGGGGGCTTGGAGGAAGCCGGCGGGGCCGCGGACGACCAGGGCGACCGCGTCCGTGCCGGGGCGGCCGCCGGCCGTTTGACCCGGGGGGCAAAAAATCCGCCGGAGGGCGGGGGACGAGGGTCCCGGCCGTTCACCTCTGCCGACCGGGGGCCCTCGTGCGCGGACCGGGACGCGGCGGCGACACTCCCCCGAGCTGCGCGTTCCACGCGCGCGCCGTCGTGCCGGATCCGATGTAGTGATCACATCAGATGTTGCCAACGGATCGCTAACATGTGGCCCGCGGTTTCCCGCCGGGCCGTTCGGGACCGGCGGTGACCGGCGGTCGGGCGGACGCCGGGGGTCCGTCGTGTCCGGAGCGGGTCCGGGATCTGGCGGAAGGCAGTGGTGCGGCGTGACACGGCGCGAGCTGCGGTTCGGCCTGCTCGGGACGCCGGTTCTCTACGAGGGCGGCCCGGAGGGGGCGGACCGGGACGGCCCGGAGGACGGTCCCCGCCCCGACGGCGGGCGGTCCGCCCGGTCCGTGCGGACGCCCCGGCCCGTCGGAAGCCCCAAACTGCGCCTCCTGCTCGCCGTGCTGCTGCTCGACGCGGGGCGCGCCGTCTCCGTCGAGGCACTGAAGGAGGCCCTGTGGGGCGGGGCGCCGCCGCCCTCCGCGCAGCCCTCGCTGCACAACCACGTGGCCCGGCTGCGCCGGCTGCTCGACGATCCCGGGCGGCTGGTCACCGTCCCGACCGGGTACCTGCTGCGGGTCGGGGAGGGGGAGCTGGACGTCCACGTGTTCGACGCCCATGCCGCCGCGGCCCGGGCCGCGCACGCCGGGCGGGACTGGAGGCGCGTGGTGCGCGAGTGCGCGGCCGCGCTCGCGCTGTGGCGCGGGACCCCGCTGGCCGGGCTGCCGCCCGAGGCGGGCGGGTACGCCTTCGTACGGCGGCTGACCGAAGCACGGCTGCTGCTCCTGGAGCGGCGGTACGACGCCGAACTCGCCCTCGGCGGGGAGCGCCCGGCCGGACTCGTGCCCGAGCTGACGGCGCTGGCCGCCGAGCATCCGCTGCGGGAGGCGTACCACCGCCAGCTCATGCTCGCCCTGCACCGCACCGGCCGCCGGGCCGAGGCCCTGGCCGTCCACCGCGACCTGCGGACCCGCCTGCTGGAGGAACTCGGCGTCGAGCCGGGGGCGAAGGTGCGGGAGGCGCACATGGAGGTGCTGCGGGGGTCCGCGGAACCCCTGGGGATCACCGGGGTGGCCGGGGCGGCCGGGTCCGACGCCGGGCCCGCGGGGCCCGGGACCGCGTGCGCCGTGCCCGGCGCGCCGGCCGAAGCGGCGGGGGCCGGTTCCGGTGCCGTCGACGCGTCCGCGCGGCACGAGCCGCCGGCGCACGCCGCGCGGCCTGCGGGCACCGGGACCGCGACGCCCCGGCCCGCCCAGCTGCCGCCTCCTCCTGCCCACTTCACCGGCCGTACCGAGGTGCGGGGCGAGCTGTGCCGGGTACTGGCTCCCCGTTCCGGCTCGGCCGGGCCCGCCGTCGCCGTCGTCAGCGGTATGGCCGGCGTCGGCAAGAGCGCGCTCGCGCTCCAGGCCGCCCATGCGCTGGCGGAACGTTTCAGCGACGGTCAGCTCTACGTCAACCTGCACGGCGCGACCCCCGGGGTGGCCCCCCTCACCCCCGCCCAGGCCCTCGGCTCGCTCCTCCGTGATCTCGGCACCGGCCCCCGCGGCGTCCCCGAGGGCCCGGACGCCGCGGCCGCGCTGCTGCGCTCCCTGCTCGCGCCGACCCGCACCCTCCTGGTGCTGGACGACGCCGCGACCGCCGCGCAGGTGCGGCCGCTGCTGCCGGCCGGGCCCGGCTGCGCGGTGATCGTCACCAGCCGCTCACCGCTCACCGCGCTCGACGGGGTCGCGCGGTTCCCGCTCACCCCGCTGACCGACGAGGACAGCGCCGCCCTGCTGCGCGCGGTCTCCGGCCGCGACGAGCTCGGCGTCGGTCACCCCCTCGTCACGCTCACCGGCCGGCTCCCCCTGGCCCTGCGGGTCGTCGCCGCCCGGCTCGCCGCGCGACGGGTCCTCACCCCGGACGCGCTCGCCGGGCAACTGTCGGTCAGGGACAGCCGGTTGTCCCACCTGGAGTACGACGACCTCAGCGTCCGCCGCTCGCTGGGCGTCGCGTACGACGCGCTCGCCGCCTCCGAACGCGAGGCCGACCGGGACGCGGCCCTCGCCCTGCGCCACATCGGGGCGCTCGACCTGCCCGCGTACGGCGCGCCCTTACTGGCCCGCCTCACCGGCACCGACGAGCGCCGCGCCGAGGCCGCGCTGGACCGGCTCGTCGACGTGGCCCTGCTGGAGGAGACGGCGTACGGCCGCTACGTGCCCCACGACCTGGTCCGCGACTTCGCCCGCGAGATCGCCGGGGCCGCGCGGCCGCGGGAGCGGCCGGCGGGCGGGGCGCACGGTCCCCGCTGATCCCGCGCCCGGTCACTTGGCGTCCGCGTAGCACTCCACCACCGCCGTCGTGAACGGGAAGCGCACCGGTGTCCTTCCGAACGTCAGCCGGCCCGCCAGGTCCGCGGCCTCCCGGATCGCCGCCACCACCGCCCCGGCCTCCTCCTCGGGACAGTGCACGATCACCTCGTCGTGCTGGAAGAAGACCAGCTCGGCCGCCTTGTCCCACAGCGCCCGCCGCAGCGCGGCGAGCAGCAGCAGGGCCCAGTCGGCGGCACTGCCCTGGACGACGAAGTTGCGGGCGAAGCGGCCCCGGGCCCGGGCGTCGGTCGAGGCGTAGCCCGGCACCCACGGCCGGCCGCCGCCGGCCTCCTCCTCGTGGGCCCCGGGTCCCCCGAGGGCCCCCGGGTCCCCGGAGCCGCCGGCGACCGGGATGCCCGCCTCCTCCGCCGCGTCGTCCGTCGTGCGGGCGGCCGGCGGACAGGTGCGGCCCAGCCAGGTCCGCACGAGCCGGCCCTCCTCGCCCGCCCGGGCGGCCTCGTCGACGTAGGCCACCGCCCGGGGGAAGCGGCGCCGGAGCGCGGCGAGGTTCTTCAGGCCGTCGCCCGAGGTCTGGCCGTAGACCGCGCCGAGAACGGCCAGTTTGGCCCGGTCGCGGTCGCCGGAGAACGCGCGGTCGGACACCGACTGGTACAGGTCGGTCTCCCGGCCGGCCACCTCCATCAGGCCGGGGTCGCGGGAGATCGCCGCCAGCACCCGCGGCTCCATCTGGTCGGCGTCGGCGACGACCAGCCGCCAGCCCGGGTCGGCGACGGCCGCGCGGCGGATCACCTTGGGGATCTGCAGGGCGCCCCCGCCGTGGGTCACCCAGCGGCCGGTCACGGTCCCGCCCGCGTGGAACTCGGGCCGGAACCGGCCGTCGCGCACCCAGTCCTGGAGCCAGGACCAGCCGTGGGCGACCCGGATGCGGTACAGCTTCTTGTACTCCAGCAGCGGTCTCACGGCCGGGTGGTCGACGGACTCGAGCTCCCAGCGGCGGGTCGAGGAGACCTTGACGCCGGCCTGCGCGAAGGCCTTGACGACATCGGCCGGCAGGTCGGGCCGCACCCGGCGGCCGAAGGCGGCGGACACCTCGTCGGCGAGTTCGGCCAGCCGGCGCGGCTCGCCGCCGCCCGCGTACCGCTCGCCGAGCAGGTCGTGCAGCACCGCGCGGTGCACGTCCGCCCGCCAGGGCAGCCCCGCGCGGTTCATCTCGGCGGCCACCAGCGTCCCCGCCGACTCGGCCGCGAGCAGCAGCCGCATCCGGTCCGGGTGCGCGGTCGCGGCGGCCCGCCGCTGCTGCTCGGCGTGGACGGCGAGGAGGTCGGTCAGCGGCAGGGGGACGCCCGCGGGTTCGAAGAGGGGGGACTGCGCGCCCGGTTCGGCCGGGCGCTGCGGCGGGTCGGGCGGTACGGGGCCGCCGCGCAGCCGGGCCAGGGCGGCCGCGGCCGAACGGGGCTCCCCGTACCGCCCCTCGTGGCCGAGCAGGAGCGTCTCGACGGCCTCGACGTCGTGGCACCGCTCGACTCGCACCCCCGCGGCGAGCAGACGCGGGTAGACCTCGGCGGTGGACCGCCACACCCACCGCGTGACGCCGGGACGGCTCCGCACGGCCTCGGCGGGATCCGCCTCCCGCCGCACCGGGCCGGCGGGCAGCCCGTCCGGGCCGAGGGGGGCGACGTCCACGCCGCCGTCCTCGGCCGGAGCGAGCGCCCACCGGTCGGCCATGTGCGCGAGTGTGGCAGGGGGGTCTGACAACGCCCCGCCCGTGCTCCGGGCGCGGCCCCGGAGCACGGGCCCGGACCACGTCCCGGATCAGTGCTCCCCCTGGGTCCCCTGCTGCTCGCCGTCCTCCTTCCGCGTCTCCAGGAACTGCGCCAGCAGCTCGGTGACGTACCGCTCGGTGGCGTCCTTACGGATGCCGAGGCCGCTGAGGACGCCCTCGCCGTTCTCGTGCTCCAGCAGGGCGAGCAGGATGTGCTCGGTGCCGACGTAGTTGTGGCCGAGGCGGAGGGCCTCGCGGAAGGTGAGTTCCAGGACCTTCTTGGCCGCCGGGCCGTACGGCACCAGCTCGGGGGCCTCCTCGACGGCCGGCGGGAGCGCCGCGGCGGCGGCCTCGCGGACCGCCTCCAGGGTGACGCCCTGCTCGGTGACCGCCTTCGCGGCGAAGGCCTCCGGCTCGGCCAGCAGGCCGAGGACCAGGTGTACGGGGACGCCCTCGGCGTTGCGCGCGGCCTTGGCCGCCTGGTGGGCGGCCATCACCACGTTGCGGGCGCGGGGCGTGTAGCGGTTGAAGCCCTGTGCGGGATCGAGGTCGACCCCCTCCTTCGGTACGAAGCGCTTCTGCGCCGCCTGCCGGGTGACGCCCATGCTCCTGCCGATGTCGGTCCAGGAGGCGCCCGAGCGCCGGGCCTGGTCCACGAAGTGGCCGATCAGGTGGTCGGCCACCTCGCCGAGGTGCTCACCCGCGAGCACCGCGTCCTGGAGCTGTTCGAGGGGTTCCTCGTGGACCTTCTTGATGGCCGAGATGAGGTCGTCGAGTCGCACGGACGACGTGATGTCGGGGTCCTTGGTCATGTGTCAACCTTAAGTTGACACCTCTAGGGTGTCAACCATGAGTTGACACCCTCGGGTGGTCCTCCGGCATGGCACGATCGGCCCGTGAGCACGTCCAGCACCGTCGACCGCGCCTTCCGCGCCGCCCTCCACGACACCGCCGACGAGACCCTCGACGCCGGCGCGTCCCTGCTCGCCGCGGATCCCGCGGCCGACGACGAACTCGCCCGGCGCGGACAGGAGCTCGTGGCCGCCGCCTGGCGGCGCGGCTGGCAGCCGGCCGACGTCGTGCGGATCGTGCGGCGGGAGCTGGACGAGGTGCACGTACGGCTCGTCTCGGCGCTGATCCGGGCTCAGGCGCCGCACGACCGGCCCCGCGGCCCCCGCTGGAACGCCCAGCTCGCCGGGCTGGCGGCCGGGGAGGCGCCGCGCGCCGACCGCTTCTCGTACGCCACCGCCGTCCTGGAGCTGTACCGGCTGCTGCTGCGCCTGCCCGCCCTGGAACCCCTCGACGAGGCGGAGGCGGGCACGGGAGCGGGTCCCCGGGACCGGCGGCCGGAGGCCCGCCTGCTCGGCCGGATCCGCGCGCTGCTGGCGAAGGCGGAGGCCACCGGTTTCCCCGAGGAGGCGGAGGCGCTCAGCGCCAAGGCGCAGGAACTGATGGCACGGCACAGCGTCGACGAGGCGCTGCTCGCGGCGCGGGCACCCTCGGGCGCCGTGCCGGACGCCTGCCGGATCGGGGTGGAGCCGCCGTACGAGCAGGCCAAGGCGGTGCTGCTGGACGCGGTCGCCGGCGCGAACCACTGCCGGGCCGTGTGGAACGAGGCTCTCGGCTTCTCCACCGTCGTCGGCTTCGCCTCCGACCTGGAGGCGGTCGAACTCCTCTACACCTCCCTGCTCGTGCAGGCGACGACGGCGATGACCCGGGCGGAGGGGGCGCAGAGGGCGGGCGGACGCAAACGGACCAAGACCTTCCGGCAGTCCTTCCTCGCGGCCTACGCCCACCGCGTGGGGACGCGTCTCGCGGCCGCCGCCGAGAGCCAGGTGAGCGACGACCTGCTCCCGGTGCTCGCCTCCCGCGAGGCCGCGGTCGCCGACCGGGCGGACCGCCTGTTCCCGGAGACGACGACCACCCGGCTGCGCGGGGCGAGCGACGCGGCGGGCTGGGAGGAGGGCACCCGGGCCGCGGACGGCGCGCGGGTCGGCAGGCGCCCCCGTCTTCCCTGAGGGCTCCCCGGAACGGGCTTCCCGAGCCCTCCGCGAGTCCCCCGGGACGGACGGGCCGGCGGGACGGGGGAGGGGCCCGCCCGCCCGCTCAGTCGCCCGCCTGCTGGTAGGCGCTCACGAAGGCCTGGTGCCCGCCCTCGCCGTCGGACGCGACCGGGCCGTACGACCAGCGGAAGCCGCGGGTGCCGCCGCCGGGGAGGGCGACGCGCAGGTCCTCGGCGTCGAGGGCGCCGTCGCCGCGCGGGCCGCGGACGTAGGTGATGCCGAAGGAGGCGGAACCGCCCTCGGCCAGGGTCAGCTCCTGCGCCGTGGCGCCCTCGGCCGGCGGCAGGTCGAGGGCGGCCCCGTCGGCGCCGGTCAGCCGCACCTCGGGAAACCCCTCCAGGACGCAGGGGGCGCCCCCGTTGGTGAGGCTCACGGGCACCTCACCGGTGTCGCCGGCGGCCGGGGCGGCGCTCGCGGGACCCACCTCCACGCTCACCTCGTCGAGCGAGCACGCCGTGCTCTCCGGCTTCCCGTCGTCACCGGTGTCGCCGCAGGCGGCCAGGAGGAGGAGTGCGGCGAGGGCGGAGACAGCGGTCGGTGTGGCGCGCATCGGGATCCTCCGGGGTCGTGGTGGGACCCCCAGATCATCACGCACGCGGTGCCGCCTTCGCCGCCGTCCGTGCCGATCGGCCGGGGCTACGACCCGGGTCCCTCCGTCGGCAGTCCGCCGCCCTCGGCCTTCGTGTACGTCTCGGTGCCGACGGCGCCCTCCCACGTCACCTCCAGGGAGGAGGAGCCGACGGAGCCGACCGTGCCGTGCACCCGGTCCCCGTCGCCGTCGGCGCACCCCAGGCGGATCGTGTACGTCCCGGCCTCCTCCCGCGCGGTGCCGCTGCACAGGGTGCCGCCGGTGGTGAAGAGGGCGGCCCGCCCGCCGGTGAACGCCAGGACCACGGGCCTGCCCCCGGTCGTGGCGAGCCAGCTCCCCTCGAGCGCGCCGGCCGGAGCCGTGCTCGCGCCGGGGCCGCCCATGCCGCCCCCGGCGTCCGGGGTCGCCGTGGCGGGCGGGGCGGGGGGAGCGGAGTCCCCGCCGGAGCCGCCGCCACCGTCGTCGTCGCTGCACCCGGTGAGGACGAGCGCAGCCGCCAGTCCCGCGGCCGCGGCCACCGCGCGCACCCGTCGGCGGGGCGCCGCGCGGGGCGGGCGCGGGGGCGCCGAGGAGGTCACGGGGGTCACCGGAGCCGTCGGAGTCACCGAAGTCATGCAAGCCCCCCAAACTGTGGCCGGCCCCGTGGGCCGGAACGACGGGCAGCCAGCTAACAGGACCCGTCCGCGCCCCACCAGCCCCCGTGACGCACCTCGCACGGCCCGCGGGGAGAAGAAGGCGGGGGGAGCGCACGCCCGACGGCACGGGAAGGAAACACGGGGGAACACGAGGGAACACGACGGCCCCCGTCTGCGTCTCTAGGGGAGCGGGGCGGGCAAAGCGTCCGTCAAACCGTTCACCCTGCGGCCGACAGCGCTGTAACGGCGGCGCCACCCCGCGTGCACGTGCATCTGCTCCTGCATATGCACATGAACAAAGCTATGATCCGGGTCAGTTGACCACTGCATCAATGGCCACACCAGCCAGTGCACCAGCGGGGAGCGACCTGTGGACCACGACGTGTACGACGGCGAGGGGCACGCCGGTGCCGACCTGTCCGGCGTGTACAACGGCATGGCGGCCACCCGGCTGGACGGAGTGGCCTGGCAGAAGAGCCGGCACAGCAACTCGCAGGGCTCCTGCGTGGAGTTCGCCCGGCTGCCCGGCGGGGAGGTGGCCGTGCGCAACTCCCGCTTCCCCGACGGTCCCGCGCTGGTCTACACCCGCGCGGAGATCGAGGCGATGCTGCTGGGCGTGAAGGACGGCGAGTTCGACCACCTCGTCGCCGGCTGACCCGCCCCGGGGCGGGCGCCCGGGCCCCGGAGCGTCCCGCACGGCGTCCGGGAGGCGGTGCCCCGCGGGGAGGAGCGGCGCCGGGAAGCGCTGCCTCCCGTCATGCGGCACTCCGGTCACGTGCCGCGTTCCGTCACGCGCCGGTGCAGGTGTGCGCGGTGGGACGCTTGAGGCGGAACAACGCCCAGACCACCTTGCCGCTGAGCGCGCCCGCCAGGGGGTGCCAGCCCCAGCCGTCGCTGAAGGAGTCGACCAGGAACAGCCCGCGGCCCGACTCGGCGGAGAAGTCGTCCGAGTCGCGCGTGACGGGGCTGTCGTCGCTGGGGTCGCGCACCGCGCACACCAGCCGCTCGGTCCACCGCATCAGGTGCAGCCGCACCGGCGGCTCCTGCTGCCCCAGCCGGGGGGAGCAGGCCGGCAGGCCGTGTCGCAGGGCGTTGGTGACCAGCTCGGAGACCACCAGGCACACGTCGTCGAAACGGTCGTCGAGGTCCCACTGGCCGAGGGTCCCGCGAGTGAATCTCCGGGCCTCGCGCACCGCTTCGTACCGGGCGGGAAGGGCGCAGGAGGCGGCGTCGGACGCGGCCGCGAGGTTCAGCGGCGGAAGGCCCTGCCGTAACGGCTGGAGCATGGTCGATCCATTCGTCCCCATGCGAGGCACTCCCGGAATTCGCGGTCGTAGCGATACGGCGGTGGTGCAAGGGCCATGGTTTCGGATGCGTACGGCGGATGCAAGGGCAGATGCACGTGCAGCTGACCGAAATCGACCTCCCCGTACCGGTTGTTGGTTAATTTTTCCGTCATCTTCGTGTCCTCTTCGGGCCGTTCCCCTGCCTCCTCGTCGCTCCGCGCCCGTTCCTCCCCCCGTTCTCCCGGCCCTTCCCGACCGGCCTCCGCGGCCGAATCCCGTTTCCGTAACCGGGCGAGTACTGCTCGAAGTGTTTTAGTGGCAGACTGCGGGCCCGGAAAGACGTTGGGGAGGCTGTCGAACGTGAGCGCGGGAGAGCCGGGATCGGTGGTGCGGCGCATGCTGCTCGGATCACAACTCAGGCGACTGCGTGAGGCGCGGGGGATCACGCGTGAGGCGGCGGGCTACTCGATCCGCGCCTCGGAGTCGAAGATCAGCCGGATGGAACTGGGCCGGGTGAGCTTCAAGACCAGGGACGTCGAGGACCTGCTGACGCTGTACGGCATCACCGACGAGCAGGAGCGCGCCTCGCTGCTCTCCCTCGCCAAGGAGGCGAACGTCGCGGGCTGGTGGCACAGTTACTCGGACGTGCTGCCCAGCTGGTTCCCCACCTACGTGGGCCTGGAGGGGGCGGCCTCGCTGATCCGCGCGTACGAGGTGCAGTTCGTGCACGGTCTGCTGCAGACCGAGGAGTACGCCCGCGCGGTCGTGCGGCGGGGCATGAAGGGCGCGAGCGAGGCCGACGTCGAGCGGCGGGTGGCGCTGCGCCTGGAGCGGCAGAAGTACCTGGTCTCGGAGAACGCGCCCGAGTTCCACGTCGTCCTCGACGAGGCCGCCCTGCGCCGGCCGTACGGCGACCGCGAGGTGATGCGCGGCCAGCTCCAGCACCTGATCGAGGTCTCCGAGCGGCCCAACGTCCGGCTGCAGGTCATGCCGTTCAGCTTCGGCGGCCACTCCGGCGAGTCCGGCGCGTTCACCCTCCTCAGCTTCCCCGAGTCCGACCTGTCGGACGTCGTGTACCTGGAGCAGCTCACCAGCGCGCTGTACCTCGACAAGACCGAGGACGTCGCCCAGTACGAGAGCGCCCTCAAGGAGCTCCAGCACGACAGCCCGGGCCCGTCGGAGAGCCGGGACCTTCTCCGGGGTCTCCTCCAACTCTCTTGAAACATCAGTACGATGACGATCGATCAGGCACCGGAGTCGATCAGTGCTCTGCTGACGCAGCAAGGGATTGAGGGATCACATGTCGTCGTACTTCACCGACCTCGCTCAGCAGTACATCGACGGTGAGTGGCGCCCGGGCAGCGGTTCCTGGGACATCATCGACTTCAACCCCTACGACGACGAGAAGCTCGCGTCGATCGCCATCGCCACGGTCGACGAGGTCGACCAGGCCTACCGGGCGGCCGCCCGGGCCCAGGAGGCGTGGGCGGCGACCAACCCGTACGCCCGCCGTGCGGTGTTCGAGAGGGCGCTGCGGCTGGTCGAGGAGCGCGAGGAGGAGATATCCGAGGCGATCGTCGCCGAGCTCGGCGGCACGCGCCTGAAGGCCGCCTTCGAGCTGCACCTCGCCAAGGAGTTCCTGCGCGAGTCGGTCCACCTGGCGCTGCGCCCCGAGGGCCGGATCATCCCCTCGCCGGTGGACGGCAAGGAGAACCGCGTCTACCGGGTGCCCGTCGGCGTCGTCGGGGTGATCAGCCCCTTCAACTTCCCCTTCCTCCTCTCCCTGAAGTCGGTCGCCCCGGCCCTCGCGCTCGGCAACGGCGTGGTGCTCAAGCCGCACCAGAACACGCCGGTCGTCGGCGGCTCGCTGATCGCGAAGATCTTCGAGGACGCGGGCCTGCCCGGCGGACTGCTGAACGTCGTCATCACCGACATCGCGGAGATCGGCGACGCCTTCCTGGAGCACCCGGTCCCGAAGGTCATCTCCTTCACCGGCTCCGACAAGGTCGGCCGCCACGTCGCCACCGTCTGCGCCTCCCTCTTCAAGCGCTCGGTCCTCGAACTGGGCGGCAACAGCGCGCTGGTGGTCCTCGACGACGCCGATCTCGACTACGCCGTGGACGCGGCCGTGTTCAGCCGGTTCGTCCACCAGGGGCAGGTCTGCATGGCCGCCAACCGCGTGCTGGTGGACCGCTCGGTGGCCGAGGAGTTCACCGAGAAGTTCGTCGCCAAGGTCACCTCGCTCAAGGCCGGGGACCCGCGCGACCCCGCCACCGTCATCGGCCCGGTGATCAACTCCCAGCAGGCGGACGCGCTGACCGGCGTCGTCGAGCAGGCCCTCGCCGAGGGCGCGACCGCCCTGGTGCGCGGCGCCCGCACCGACAACCTGGTCGAGCCGTCCGTGCTGACCGGACTGCCGGCTGACTCGGCCCTGCTGCGGCAGGAGGTCTTCGGCCCGGTCGTCTTCCTCGTCCCCTTCGACGGGGAGGAGGAGGCCGTGCGCCTCGTCAACGACACCCCGTACGGCCTGAGCGGCGCCGTGCACACGGGGAACACCGAGCGGGGCGTCGCGTTCGCCCGGCGGATCGACACCGGCATGTTCCACGTGAACGACGGCACCGTGCACGACGAGCCGATCGTCCCCTTCGGCGGCGAGAAGCACTCGGGCGTCGGCCGGCTGAACGGCGAGGCGATGCTGGACGCCTTCACCACGGTGAAGTGGATCTCGGTGCAGCACGGCCGGAGCGGTTTCCCGTTCTGAACCCGCTCCTTCGGTCCCGCCGCTCCTTCGGTCTGCGTTCTCCCGTTCCCCCGGGCCGATGAGGACACCCCCCGTCCTCGTCGGCCCGTGGCGTCGCCGGTGCCAGTCAGCAGGGACCACCTGCGGCGGAACGGCGAAAGGCGGACGGTCATGGTCACTCACGTGGGACCCGAGGAGCGGGGCGACGAGCGCGGGGCGCTCCTGGCCTTCGTCGCGGAGCGGCGCGGCGGCGTCCGGCGGGCGCTGCTCGGCCTCACGGACGCACAGGCGTCCTCCCGGCCCAGCGCCGGCGAACCCTCCCTGGCCGGGCTGCTCAAGCACGTCGCCGGGGTCGAGCAGGGCTGGATCGCCCGGGCCGGGGGCGAGCCGCCGGCCGTCCACCGGGACGAGTCGAACCGGCACGAGAGCTTCCGGCTGGTCGGCGACGAGACCGCGGGGTCCGCTCTCGCGTACTACGAGAAGGTGGCCGCCGGGACGGAGCCGTCCATCCGCTCCGTGCCCCGCCTCGACGACACCTTCCTGCCGGCGAAGACGTCCTGGAACCCGAAGGAGGAGCGGCTCTCGATGCGCTGGCTGTGCCTGCACCTGATCCGCGCGACCGCCCGGCACGCCGGTCACGCCGACGTCATCCGCGAGTCCCCGGACGGCGCCACCGCCTCCGAGCTGGTCGCGAAGGAGCAGCGCGGCTCCTGGGGGCAGGCTCCGGGGCCTACCCTGGCCGCATGTCAGTGATCCGTCTCCTCGTGCTCGGCGCGGTGCGCCAGCACGGGCGGGCCCACGGCTACCAGGTGCGCAACGACCTGGAGTACTGGGGCGCGCACGAGTGGTCCCACGCCAAGCCCGGCTCGATCTACCACGCCCTGAAACAGATGGCCAAGCAGGGGCTGCTGCACGCGCACGAGACCGCCCCGTCCACGGCCGGGGGCCCGCCGCGCACCGAGTACGAGATCACCGAGCGGGGCACCGAGGAGTACTTCCGGCTGCTGCGGGAGTCGCTGACCTCCTACGACCAGAAGCCGGACGTGCTCTCGGCCGGCCTCGGCCTCATGGTCGACCTGGAACGCGAGGAGGCCCTCGCACTGCTGGAGCAGCGGGTGCGCGCCATCGAGGAGTGGCACCGGTCCGTCACCGAGTACTACACGCCCGAGGGCGGGCCCGGACAGCTGGGCCACATCGGGGAGATCATGGACTTCTGGGTCCGCTCGGCCGACTTCGGCGCCGAGTGGACCCGCGGTCTCATCGAGCGCGTCCGGGACGGTGCCTACACCTTCGCCGGCGAGGGCGAGCCGTTCGTCGGCGTCCTGGCCGAGGGCGAGGAGAACCCGTACGCGACGGGGGAACGGCACCCCGGGGACGAGCGCTGACCGGGACGAAAGGCCCCGGTGGCTAGGGCCTGTCGTTTGGATCACCCTGGCGTCGCGGGGCCTGGTGCGCACATCTGCCGCGTTGTCGTCGGTCGCCGACGCTCCGCGTCGACTCCCTCCTCCGCCTTGCATCTGCGCGCACCGGACCCCGCTCGGCTCGACCGAGACGCACCGTCGGCCACAGCCAGGCTGATCCGAACGCCAGGCCCTAGTGGTGGAAGCCGGTGGCCGCGTTCCGGTCGCGGGTGAGGGGACGCGGCTGCCGGCGCAGCTCCGGCAGCAGCCGGGCCAGGTCCTCCGCGAACAGGTCGGCGAGGTCCTCGGAGAAGCCGTTGCGGCACACCACCCGCAGCACCGACAGGTCCTGGCGGTTCGCCGGGAAGGTGTACGCGGGCACCAGCCAGCCGTGCTCCCGCATCCGCCGGGACACGTCGAAGACGTCGTACGCCGACACCTCGTCGGCGGTGGTGAACGCGAACACCGGCAGCTCGTCGCCCCGGGTCAGCAGCCGGAAGTCGCCGAGGGCCCCGATCCGCGCGGAGAGCCCCGTGGCCACGTCCCGCGCGGCCTGCTGCACCGCCCGGAAGCCCGCGCGTCCCAGCCGCAGGAACGTGTAGTACTGCGCCGCGACCTGCGCGCCCGGCCGGGAGAAGTTCAGCGCGAAGGTCGGCATGTCGCCGCCCAGGTAGTTCACCCGGAAGACCAGTTCCTCCGGCAGCGCGTCCGCGTCCCGCCACAGCGCCCAGCCGACCCCCGGGTAGACCAGCCCGTACTTGTGCCCGGAGGTGTTGACCGACGCCACCCGCGGGAGGCGGAAGTCCCACACCAGGTCCTCGTCGAGGAAGGGCGCGACCATCGCGCCGGACGCCCCGTCGACGTGCACCGGGACGTCGAGGCCGGTGCGCTCCTGGAGCTCGTCCAGGGCCGCGCACAGCTCGGCGACCGGCTCGTAGGACCCGTCGAAGGTGGAGCCCAGGACGCCCACCACCCCGATGGTGTTCTCGTCGCACAGCTCGGCGGCCGCCCCCGGATCCAGGTGGAACCGTTCGCCCTCCATGGGGACCTGACGGGCCTCCACCTCCCAGAAGGTGCAGAACTTCTCCCAGCAGACCTGGACGTTGACGCCCATGACGAGGTTCGGCCGGGCGTCGCGCGAGGGGTACCGGTCGGCGTTCCCGAGCGCCCAGCGCCGTTTCAGCGCCATCCCGGCGAGCATGCACGCCTCGCTCGACCCGGTCGTCGAACAGCCCACGGCCGCCGACGGGTCGGGCGCGTGCCACAGGTCCGCGAGCATCGCCACGCAGCGCCGCTCCAGCTCGGCGGTGCGCGGGTACTCGTCCTTGTCGATCATGTTCTTGTCCCGGCACTCCGCCATCAGGAGCCCGGCTTCCGGCTCCATCCAGGTGGTGACGAAGGTGGCCAGGTTCAGCCGTGCGTTGCCGTCCAGCATCAGCTCGTCGTGCACCAGCCGGTACGCCGTCGAGGGCGCCGTGGGGCCGGCGGGCAGCCGGTGCTTGGGCGGCGCCTCGGTCATGCCCCCGACCGGGTCGGCCGGTCCGAGGAAGGGGTTGACGGACAGGGGGCGCTCGTCGTGCTGCGGACCTTCGTGGAGCGGCATGGGTGTCTCCGGGAGTCGGGAGCGGACGGGGACGGGGGGACGGGGAGGGGGACAGGGGGCCGGGACGGACGGACGGGCCGGCGGCGGGACGGGACGGCGGTCACCGGACCGACGTCCCGTCCGCGCGCAGCTGCATCTGCGGGCGGCCCGTGACCAGCAGCCAGGCCGGCAGGGAGGCGAGGCACAGGAGCGCGAGGATCCCCGGTGAGGCGACCAGGACAGCGGCGACGAACAGGCTCACCCAGCCCTGCCGGGTGACGGCCAGCAGGATCCCCAGCACGCCCGCCGACACGCCCACCGCCGGGTGCACCCCGGGCACGAGCGCGTGCGCGCACAGGCCGAGCGCCGTGCCGACGAACACCGCCGGGAAGATCCGCCCGCCCCGGAAGCCGCAGGAGGCGGCGACGAGCAGCGCGGCCAGCTTCACCACCGCCATGGTCGCGAACTCGCCCGCCGACCAGCCCCCGGGGTCGCGCGCCAGTTCCGCGATCTCGTCGAGTCCCTTGAACAGCGTCAGGTGCCCGCCCAGGGCCGCCAGGGCGCCCAGCACCGCCCCGCCGGCCGGGAGCACCAGCATCGGGTGCCGCAGCCGCCGGAACGCGCCGTGGACGTACGGGAAGGCGTACACGGCGCACATGCCGAGCAGCGCGCCCGCCGGGGCGATCACGAGCGACGCCAGCAGGTCGCCCCAGCCGGGCCGGCCGAACGACGGGAGGTGCAGGTCGAAGCTCGGCCGCGCCACCAGCGTGGCGGTGAGCGCGCCGGCCCCCGCCGCGACCAGCGGGGCGAAGAGGCCGTCCCACAGCCGTCCTCCGGTCCGCCGTCCCGCCAGCGCCTCGGAGATGACCAGCGCGGCGGCCACCGGCGTACCGAACAGCGCGCCGATCGTCGCCGCCTCCGCCAGGGCCACCCAGCCGTGTTCCGGGGCCCGGGGGAACGCCTTGGTGCCCAGCCGGACCGCCAGGGAGACGTTCACGGCGATGATCGGGTTCTCCGGCCCCAGGCTCACCCCGCCGGCCAGCACGAGCGCGGTCGCCAGCAGCAGCCCCGGCAGCACCGCGGGCGGCAGCACGGGCGCGTCCAGGCCGGTGGTCGCCGGATCGGGGCCCGCGTGTCCCGGGACCTTCCACACCACCAGCCCGACCGCGATCCCGGTGGTGACGAGCACCGCGGACATCCACAGGACGGAGTACCGGCCGACCCCCAGCGCGTCCGGCACGTCCTGCCACAGCACGTCCTGGAGCCGCTCGGCCGCGGCGCTCACGCCCACCAGGACCAGGCTCGCCAGCACGCCCACGAGCAGCGCCGGGACGACGGTCGGCAGCAGGGCGCGCGCCTCGGCCGCCGGGGCGGTGGAGGGTGCCGACGGTGCGCTGTCCTGGGCCACGCGCACACGATAAACGGGCCAAGCGGACAAAACCGGCACAACATCCGGGGGAGGGGGACGGCTCGCGCCTCGCGCGACGGGCGGCCCCGGGGCGGGCCGGGGTCCCGTCCGCGGCCGCGCCCTCCGGTGCCCACCCGGCCCCCGGCTTCACCCCGGCCGGGCCACAAGGCATTCTGGGTACCCCGCGAAACCCGGGTGGAACCCGGGTTCTGACGGTTGCGTTGATACGTTGGGCAACCAGCCCGGCCCTTATTCCCCAAGCAGCAGGAGCCACAATCCCGTGACCACCCTTGCGCTCGGCCCCGACTGGCTGAGCCCGGACTACCTGATCGAGACCTTCAGCCTCCCCGGCATCCTGCTGATCGTCTTCGCGGAATCCGGACTCTTCGCGTTCCTGCCCGGTGACTCCCTGCTGTTCACGGCGGGGCTCTTCGTGGCCGAGGGCAATTACATCAGCCAGCCGCTGTGGCTGGTGTGCACGCTGATCGTGATCGCCGCCGTCACCGGTGACCAGGTCGGCTACACGATCGGCAAGTTCTTCGGCCCGAGGCTGTTCAACCGGCCGAACTCCAAGCTCTTCAAGCAGGAGAACCTGGAGAAGGCCCACGAGTTCATGGAGAAGTACGGCCCCAAGGCCATCGTCCTGGCCCGCTTCGTCCCGATCGTGCGCACCTTCGCCCCCATCGTGGCCGGCGCCGGCCGCATGAAGTACCGCACGTTCCTCGTGTACAACGTGGTCGGCGGCATCGTCTGGGGGACCGGCGTCACGGTCGCCGGGTACTGGCTCGGCCAGATCGCGTTCATCAAGGCCAACGTCGAGTCGATCCTCATCCTGATCGTCTTCCTCTCCGTGGTCCCGATCATCGTCGAGTACCTGCGGGAACGCGGCAAGAAGAAGCGCGCCGCCGCCGAGGTGCCGGCCGCCCCGCCGCAGCCGCAGTACGCCCAGCACCCGCAGGCCCCCGTGATGGACGACGCCACGACCCAGCTGCGCCGCATCACCCCCGACCGGCAGCCGCCCCGGCAGGCGGCCCCCGGGCCCTACGGCGACCACCGGGGCCACCACCCGCAGCAGCCCGCCCGGCCCCAGCAGCCCCAGCAGCCGTACGGCAACGGCCCGTACCACGGCGGCCCGTACCCGCAGGGGCAGAACCCGGGCCAGGGGCAGGGCTACCACCCGCAGCAGCCGTACAACGGCGGCTACTGAACCGGGACCAGCGACCGGTCCGGGGGACGCGGGGCGGCTAGAAGCCCCGCGTCCGCTTCGCCGCCCTGCGCTTCTCGGCGGAGCCGATCCGCAGGAACAGGCGCGAGATCTCCGACCCGAGGTTCACCCCGATCGCGATGGCCATGGCCAGTGCCACCGCCTTCGTGAGGTACACCAGTCCCGCGTCGACCTCGTTCTGGGCGAACCCCAGCAGACCGAAGTACGTGGCGGAACCGGGCAGCAGGGGACCGATCGCCGCCGTGGTGTACGGCAGCGCGGACGCGAACCGGTACCGGGCCAGCAACTGCCCGAACAGGCCCACCAGGCCCGCCGCCACGGCCGTGGCGGCCACCGGGGAGATGCCGCCCGTGGCGTGCATCGCCCCGTACACCACCCAGGCGACCCCGCCGTTCAGGGTCACCAGCAGCACGGTGGACCGCTCCTGCTGGAGCAGCACCGCGAAGGCCAGGGCCAGCGCCATCGACGCGGCGGTCTGCAGCAGCGGCCGCGGCTCGCCGCCGAGCACCGCGTCCGGGTTCAGCATGGCGCCCAGCTGCACGCCGAAGTACAGCACCACCAGCACCCCGACCACGATGCCCACGAAGAAGTACAGGACCTCCAGCAGGCGCGCGGCCGCGGTGATGTAGAAACCGGTCAGGCCGTCCTGCACGCCCGCCACCAGCGCCCGTCCGGGCAGCAGCGCGAACAGCCCACCGGTGATCACCGCGGACGCCTTCACGTCCACGTGCGCCAGGGTCAGCGCCACCCCGATCGCGGCCGGCGGCATGGCGGCCACCGTGAACTGGTAGAACTCCGGCAGCCCGCGCCCCGCGCACAGCCAGGCCAGCCGGTCGCCGAGCATCGCGCCGATCGCGGCGGCGACGAACACCAGGACGCCACCGCCGACGAGCACCGAGGCGGCCCCCGCGAGCAGTCCGCTCGCCGCGGTCAGCACCCAGCCGGGGTACGGGTGCCGGTTGCGGCGGATCTCCGCCAGCCGCCGGTAGGCCTCCTCCAGGGAGACGTGCGTCTCGTCGTCGCTGAGGTCGTCCACGAGCTGGTAGACGGCCGCCAGCCGGGTGTAGTCGGGGCTGCGGCGGCGCACCGTGCGGGAGGCGGTCACCGGGTCGTCGACCAGGGACGGCTGGTGGGAGATCGACAGCAGGGTGAAGGTGACGTTGGGCTCGCAGCGGTCCAGGCCGTAGGAGCGGCACACGGCGAACATCGCCGCCTCCACGTCCTCGGCGCCCTCACCGCCCGCCAGCAGCAGCTCGCCGATCCGCAGCGTCAGGTCGAGCACGCGCGGGACGGCGGGGCCGGCCTCGTCGGGCCGGTGCACCGGCTCCGGCGCCGGCCGCTCGGCCACCGGCATGCGCAGCATCGTGCGCATCCGGTCCTGCCAGGGCACGTCCTTGGTCAGGGTGACGATCGGCACCCCGGCCGGCGGCGTGAACGCCGGCGCCTGCTTCGCGCTGTAGGTGCGCGGCGGGCTGAACGCCGACCCCTCCGGCTCGGCCGGCTGCGGCGGAACCACGTCCAGCCCGTCCGGAAGGGTGAACTCGGAGGTCGTCTCGGAATCCGGGTCGCTCCTCGGGACGGCCAGTCCCCGGGGAACGGCGAACTCGGACGTCGTCGACGACTCGGTGTCCACCGTCCCCGCCGGGACGGTGGACACGACGAAGGCGCTCCTCGCCTCGTCCGACTGCGGCTTGCGGTCCTCCGCGTCCGTCACTTGCCCTGCACTCCCTGTACGACGTACGACACCGTCCGTAAGCCTGCCCCCGTCCTGCCCAGTATGCGCACCACAGCACGACGGGGCGCACGCGTCCGCGTGCGGCCCGTCGCGACGTGCGCGAGAGGGGGACTCAGTGGCCGCCCTGCTCCTTGAACCGCTTGTAGGACCGCTCGATCTCGGCCTCGGCGTCGACCCGGCCCACCCAGTTGGCGCCCTCGACCGACTTGCCCGGCTCCAGGTCCTTGTAGACCTCGAAGAAGTGCTGGATCTCCAGGCGGTCGAACTCGGACACGTGGTGGATGTCCCGCAGGTGCTCCACGCGCGGGTCGGTCGAGGGGACGCACAGCAGCTTGTCGTCGCCGCCCGCCTCGTCGGTCATGCGGAACATGCCGATCGCGCGGCAGCGGATCAGACAGCCCGGGAACGTCGGCTCGTCCAGGATGACCAGCGCGTCCAGCGGGTCGCCGTCCTCGCCGAGGGTGTTCTCGACGAAGCCGTAGTCGGTCGGGTAGGCGGTCGAGGTGAAGAGTCGACGGTCCAGGCGGATCCGACCCGTCTCGTGGTCCACCTCGTACTTGTTCCGCGAACCCTTCGGGATCTCGATCGTGACGTCGAACTCCACCGGTGGCTCCTCCATGATCAGCACATAGTTCTGGTGGTTAAGTGTCCCTCACGCAGGTGTGTGATCGCGAAAGGGGCTGGTGGTCGTGCCGGAGCTGAGGCCTTGGCGGGCCGCGGGACCGCACGTCGTGCGGATCGCGGACGCCGTACGGCCCCGTCTCGCCCGGGCCGCGGGGGCCCTGCGGCCGTACCTGGCGCGCGCCGCCGCGGCCGCCGGGCCGAGGTCCGCACGGCCGGGCCGGCCGGGATCACCGCGGGTCCCGCGGGGCGCGTGGCCGAAGACCCGGCGGTTCACCGCGACCGCGGCCACCGCCGGTCTGGCGCTCGCCGCGGGAGTGGCGACCGTCGCCGGTCCCTGGGACTCCACCGGCCAGCGTACGGCCGAGCGGGACCGGGCCGTGGCCCTGGAAGCCGCGCGTGGCGCAGATCACGGCGGCACCCGGGCCCACGCCGGCACGCCGCCCCGCGGGCCCCGGGCGGCCCCGCCGGCCGCCTCCGTGCTCACCGGCCTCGGCGGCACCGCCACCACCACCGGGACGGCGCCCGGCGGCAAGGCGCTCGCCGGCGTCCTCGACCCGCTGCTGAAGGCCCCGGCGCTCGGCCGCCGCTCCGCCGCCGTGGTCGACGTGACCGGCGGGAAGCGGCTGTACGGCACCGGCTCCGGCGACGCGCTCGTCCCCGCCTCGGCCACGAAGATCGCCACCGGGGCGGCCGCGCTCCTCGCGATGGGCGCCGAGCACCGCCTCACCACCCGGGCCGTCTTCGAACCCGACACCGGGGAGGTGGTCCTGGTCGGCGGCGGCGACCCGACCCTCACCGCCCGCGAGGAGGCCGGCGGCCTCGCGAGCCTGCACGACCTCGCCGAGCGCACCGCCGCCGCCCTGTCCGCGCGGGGGGTGCGCGAGGTGACCCTCTCCTACGACACGACCCTCTACGAGGGCACCACGGTCCACCCGATCGGGGCCAACCCCAACCTCGCCGCCGTCACCCCCCTGATGGTCGACGAGGCCCGCACCGACGGTTCCACCCGCGGCCCCGCCCCGCGCGTCGCCGACCCGGCGGCCGACGCCGCACGGAAGTTCGGCGCGCTCCTGGAGGACCGCGGCGTCAGGGCCACGCCCCCCGGCCCGTCCAAGGCCACCTCCCGCGCCCGCCTCCTGGCCGCGGTCTCCTCGCCGCCGCTGGCCACGCTCGTCGAACGGATGCTGACCGAGAGCGACAACGACCTCGCCGAGGCCCTCGCCCGCCACACCGCCCTCGCGAGCGGCGAACGCGCCGACTTCGCCGGCGCCGGCGCGGCGGTCACCGCCCGGCTGGCACAGCTCGGCCTGCCCGTGCGGGGCGCCGTCTTCAAGGACGGCAGCGGCCTCGACCGGGGCGACCGGCTCACCGCCGACCTGCTCACCGCCCTGCTGGTGCAGGCCGCCGACCCGGCCCGCCCCGAGCTGCGCCCCGTCCTCACCGGCCTGCCGGTGGCCGGCTTCACCGGCACCCTCGCCGGCCGCTACGCCGACGGGGCGGCCGGCACCGTACGCGCCAAGACCGGCACGCTCACCGGCGTCAACTCCCTGGCGGGCACCGTCGTCGACCGGGACGGACGGCTGCTGGCCTTCGCCTTCCTGGCGAACGGCACCACCGACCCGGCCGCGGCCCAGTCCGCCCTGGACGAGGCGGCCACCGCGCTGGCGGCGTGCGGCTGCCGGTGACCGATCGCCCCGGCCACCTCGCCGCCCTGCCCCAACCCCGGGCACTCACGTACCGTTGACGCATGACGAGCATCGGTGGTGCTGCCTCTTCCGGTTCCTCAGGGATGGTCGACTGGAATCTCGCGGTCGCGACCGCGACCCGGCTCATGCGGCCGGGTCCCGACGTGAGCCGCGACGAGGCCCGGGCCGTCGTCGCGGAACTGCGCCGGCACGCGAAGTCCTCGGAGGGGCACGTCAGAGGTTTCACCCGGCTGGGCACCGAGGAGACCCACGACACCCCCGTCCTCGTCGTCGACCGCCCCGGCTGGGTCCGGGCCAACGTCGCCGGCTTCCGCGAACTGCTCAAGCCGCTGCTCGACAAGATGCAGCAGCGCCGCGGCAACAGCCCCGGCAACGCGGTCCTCGGCGCCGTCGGCGGCAAGGTCACCGGCGTGGAGCTGGGCATGCTGCTGTCCTTCCTCGCCTCCCGCGTCCTCGGCCAGTACGAGACCTTCGCCCCCGCCACCCGCGACCTCCCGGCGGGCGAGAACGGCGGCGGCCGGCTGCTGCTCGTCGCCCCCAACATCGTCCACGTCGAACGCGAGCTCGACGTCGAGCCGCACGACTTCCGCCTGTGGGTGACCCTGCACGAGGAGACCCACCGCACCCAGTTCACCGCCGTGCCCTGGCTGCGGGACCACCTGGAGGGCGAGATCCAGTCGTTCCTGGCGGAGACCGACGTCGACCCCGTGACCGTCCTGGAACGCGTCCGCGAAGCCGCCCAGTCCCTCGTCGGGGGCCGCCCCGAGGGCGAGGAGGACGACGGCGGGCGCTCCCTCGTCGAACTCGTGCAGACCCCCGCCCAGCGCGAGGTCCTCGGCCGCCTCACCGCCGTGATGTCCCTGCTGGAGGGCCACGCGGACTTCGTGATGGACGGCGTCGGCCCCGACATCGTGCCGAGCGTCGCCGAGATCCGCGAGAAGTTCCAGCAGCGCCGCGCCAAGGGCGCCTCCCGCCTGGACCTCGCCCTGCGCAAACTGCTCGGCCTGGACGCCAAGCTCCGCCAGTACCGCGACGGCGAACGCTTCGTGCGCGCCGTCGTCGAGGAGGTCGGCATGGACGGTTTCAACCGGGTGTGGACCTCGCCGAACACGCTCCCCACCAAGGCGGAGATCGCCAAACCGGCGGACTGGGTCGCACGGGTGCACCGCAAGCCCGACGCATGAGCCCGCGCACGTCGTGAGACGGATCCCGCCGACGGCAGACGGACGCCCCTGCAATCACCCTTCCGAGGGACCGTGAGCCAGGGGTAGGCGTGCGATGCTCGGGTAAAGGCCCGTTTCTGTCACCATCTACACACTCTGAGTGACCGACATCGGGTTCAGCCCCCGAAAACTTCATGAAGGGAACCGGACATGGGTCCCCATCCCGCGGTCGCGGCGATACGTCTGGCGGTCCGCCGCGCCCTCCACGACCTCCTCCACGACCTCCCCGACGACCACGGCCGCACCCCGGACGAGCGTCCCCCCTCCCCGCTCGTGCTCGCGGCCTGCTCCGGCGGCGCCGACTCCATGGCGCTGGCCTCCGCCCTCGCCTTCGAAGCCCCCCGGCTCGGCGTCCGCGCCGGCGGCGTCACCGTCGACCACGGCCTCCAGGCCGGCTCCGACCGGCGCGCCGCCGACGTCGCCTCGCGCCTGCGCGAACTCGGCCTGGACCCCGTCGAGTCCGTCGCCGTCCGCGTCGGCCGCGGGGGCGGGCCCGAGGCCGCCGCCCGGGACGCCCGCTACGCCGCCCTCGACGCCGCCGCCGAGCGGCACGGCGCCGCCGCCGTCCTGCTCGGCCACACCCGCGACGACCAGGCCGAGACCGTCCTGCTGGGGCTCGCCCGCGGCTCCGGGATCCGCTCCCTGTCCGGAATGGCCGCGGTCTCGGGGGCCGGCGGCCGTTACCGGCGGCCCTTCCTCCAGCTCGACCGGCAGACCGCCCGCACGGCCTGCATGGCCCAGTCCCTCTCCGTCTGGGACGACCCGCACAACGCGGACCCGGCCTACACCCGCTCCCGGCTGCGCCACGAGGGCCTGCCCGCCCTGGAGAAGGCCCTCGGCAAGGGCGTCGTCGAGGCCCTCGCCCGCACGGCCCAGCTCTCCCGCGACGACGCCGACGCCCTCGACGCCTGGGCCGGCCGGGCCGCGGCCGGCGTCCGCGACGCCGACGGCCACCTGGAGTGCGCCGGGCTCCAGGCCCTGCCGCCCGCCGTGCGCCGCCGCGTGCTGCGCCGCGCCGCCATCGAGGCCGGAGCCCCGGCCGGTTCGCTGTTCGCCCGCCACATCGAGGAAGTGGACCGGCTGATCACCGGCTGGCGCGGACAGGGGGCCATCAACCTCCCCGGCCGGGTCGTCGCCCGGCGGCAGGGTGGCAGACTGGTGATTCGGCAAGGCTGAATCCTCACCTCCGGCAGCGCCGCGGACGGTACGGAGCGGCCGGTGGGACGACCGAAAGTGATGCGGGTGGACGCGAAAGACATGGGTGCCGACCTCGAGAAGGTGCTCATCACCAAGGAAGAGATCGACGCCAAGCTGGCGGAGCTGGCCGCGAAGATCGACGCGGAGTACGCGGGCAAGGACCTGCTGCTCGTCGGCGTCCTGAAGGGCGCGGTGATGGTCATGGCCGACCTCGCCCGGGCACTGTCCACCCCCGTCACCATGGACTGGATGGCCGTATCCTCGTACGGGGCGGGTACCCAGTCCTCCGGTGTGGTGCGGATCCTCAAGGACCTCGACACCGACATCAAGGGCAAGCACGTCCTCATCGTCGAGGACATCATCGACTCCGGCCTGACCCTGTCCTGGCTGATCTCCAACCTCGGCTCGCGCGAGCCCGCCTCCCTCAAGGTGTGCACGCTGCTGCGCAAGCCCGAGGCCGCCAAGGTCGCCATCGACGTGGAATGGGCCGGATTCGACATCCCCAACGAATTCGTCGTCGGCTACGGCCTGGACTACGCCGAGAAGTACCGCAACCTCCCGTTCGTCGGTACGCTCGCGCCCCACGTCTACGGCGGTTGAGTCCTTAAGGGCCCGCCCGCCGTACGGTGATCGGGAACCCCGGCGGGGTCGGCGGCGTTGGAGCATCCGTAGACGCGTTTGCCGGCCGTCCCACGCAGCTTCGCGGGACAATGCTGGGGTACCGTCCGAAGAACAGCCTTTATCAAACTCACTATGGCAGGAGGGACGGGGCGGCACCGCTCCGTATGGATGGACGTGAAGCGATACTTCCGTGGGCCGGTCATGTGGATCGTGCTGGCCGTCCTTGCCGTGGTCGTGTTGATGCAGGTCGTCGGCTCGTCCGGCGGCTACAAGACGGTGGACACGGGCCAGGTCGTCCAGGCGATCAATGAGAACAAGGTCGAGTCGGCCAAGCTGACCACCGGCGACGAGCAGACCATCAAGGTCGAGCTCAAGGACGGCGTCAAGATCAAGGACAGCTCGAAGATCCAGGCGAGCTACATCGGCGATCAGGGCGTCACCATCGCCAACACGCTGCAGGACAAGTTCCAGAACAAGCAGATCCCGGACGGCTACACGGTTTCACCGTCCAAGCAGAACCCGTTCGTGAGCATTCTGCTGTCCCTGCTGCCGTTCGTCCTCATCGTGGTCGTCTTCCTGTTCCTGATGAATCAGATGCAGGGTGGCGGCTCCCGTGTCATGAACTTCGGCAAGTCCAAGGCGAAGCTCATCACCAAGGACACCCCGAAGACGACGTTCGCCGACGTCGCGGGCTCGGAGGAGGCCGTCGAGGAGCTCCACGAGATCAAGGAGTTCCTGCAGGAGCCGGCGAAGTTCCAGGCCGTGGGCGCCAAGATCCCCAAGGGCGTGCTGCTCTACGGCCCGCCCGGTACCGGCAAGACCCTGCTGGCGCGTGCCGTCGCGGGCGAGGCCGGCGTCCCGTTCTACTCGATCTCCGGTTCCGACTTCGTCGAGATGTTCGTCGGTGTCGGCGCCTCCCGGGTCCGTGACTTGTTCGAGCAGGCCAAGGCCAACGCGCCCGCGATCGTCTTCGTCGACGAGATCGACGCGGTCGGTCGCCACCGCGGCGCCGGCCTCGGCGGTGGGCACGACGAGCGCGAGCAGACCCTGAACCAGCTCCTCGTCGAGATGGACGGGTTCGACGTCAAGGGCGGTGTGATCCTCATCGCCGCCACGAACCGCCCGGACATCCTCGACCCGGCCCTCCTGCGCCCCGGCCGCTTCGACCGCCAGATCGCGGTCGACCGCCCGGACATGCAGGGCCGGCTGGAGATCCTCAAGGTCCACCAGAAGGGCAAGCCGGTCGCCCCGGACGTCGACCTCGGCGCCGTCGCCCGCCGCACCCCCGGCATGACCGGCGCCGACCTGGCCAACGTGCTGAACGAGGCCGCGCTGCTCACGGCCCGCAGCGACCAGAAGCTGATCGACAACAAGATGCTGGACGAGGCGATCGACCGCGTGGTCGCGGGCCCGCAGAAGCGGACCCGGATCATGTCGGACAAGGAGAAGAAGATCACCGCGTACCACGAGGGCGGTCACGCCCTGGTCGCGGCGGCCTCCCCGAACTCCGACCCCGTCCACAAGATCACCATCCTGTCCCGGGGCCGCGCCCTCGGCTACACGATGGTGCTGCCGGACGAGGACAAGTACTCCACGACCCGCAACGAGATGCTGGACCAGCTCGCCTACATGCTGGGCGGCCGCGCGGCCGAGGAGCTCGTCTTCCACGACCCGACCACCGGCGCCGCCAACGACATCGAGAAGGCCACCGGCCTGGCCCGCGCGATGGTCACGCAGTACGGCATGACCGAGCGTCTCGGCGCGATCAAGTTCGGCGGCGACAACAGCGAGCCGTTCCTCGGGCGTGAGATGGCTCACCAGCGCGACTACTCGGAAGAGGTCGCCGCGCTGGTCGACGAAGAGGTCAAGAAGCTCATCGAGACCGCGCACAACGAGGCGTGGGAGATCCTCGTCGAGAACCGCGACGTCCTCGACAACCTGGTCCTCGCCCTCCTGGAGAAGGAGACGCTGGGCAAGGAGGAGATCGCCGAGATCTTCGCGCCGATCGTCAAGCGCCCGCCCAGGCCCGCCTGGACCGGCTCCTCCCGCCGTACGCCGTCCACCCGCCCGCCGGTCCTCTCCCCCAAGGAGCTGGCCCTGACGAACGGGGCGAACGGCGCGACGCCGGCGATCAGCACCGCCAAGAGCACCGCGGCGGAGCCCGCCCCGGCGCCCGAGCGGACCCCGGAGGAACGCCCCGAGGGCTGACCCGGGCCCCCGTCGGCCCCACACCGGGTCCGGAATGATTGCCGCGCCCCCCAGGTTCTAGCCTGGGGGGCGCGGGCATGTGCGCGCCCGTAGCCGAGAGGGCGCGCCCCTCACCCACGCAGGCACAGGAACGAGGCACCCACATGACCAATCCGGTGACGCTGGACGGGGAGTCCGCCCCGATCGGTGAGTTCGACGAGAAGCGGGCCGAGAACGCCGTGCGCGAACTCCTGATCGCGATCGGCGAGGACCCCGACCGCGAGGGCCTGCTGGAGACGCCGGCCCGGGTGGCGCGGGCGTACCGGGAACTTCTGGCGGGGCTCCGGCAGGAGCCCGAGGACGTGCTGACGACGACGTTCGACCTCGGGCACGACGAGATGGTCCTGGTGAAGGACATCGAGATCGTGAGCCTCTGCGAGCACCACATGCTGCCGTTCCACGGGGTGGCCCACGTGGGGTACATCCCGGCGGAGACCGGCAAGATCACGGGGCTGTCGAAGCTGGCCCGGCTGGTCGAGGTCTTCGCCCGCCGCCTGCAGGTGCAGGAACGACTCACCACGCAGGTCGCCGACTCCCTCATGCGGATCCTCGAGGCCCGGGGCGTGATCGTCGTCATCGAGGCCGAGCACATGTGCATGTCCGTGCGCGGCGTCCGCAAGCCCGGCGCCAAGACCACGACGTCGGCGGTGCGGGGCCAGCTGAGGGACGCCACGACCCGGGCCGAGGCGATGAGCCTGATACTGGCGCGCTGACCCCGCCGCTCCCGGCCGTCTCACACCGCCGGGGTGGCCCCCGTCCCGTTGTCCCCGCCGCCCCCGTCGGCCTCGTCGTCCGGGAGCCTGCAGACGCGCTCCAGGAAGAGGGCCGCCGCTATCACGCCGAGGCCCGCCAGGACCGAGAGGCCGGCGTAGACGGCCTGGTCGCGGCGGGCGGGGATGTCCAGGTACTCCAGCAGGAAGACGCCCGTGCCGCCGTACATGCCGGCGACGAGGGCGGCGACCAGGGCACTGGCCTGGCCGAAGACGACCGCGCGGGCCGCCATCAGGGGATCGACGCCCTTGGCCTCGGGCCGGCGCTCGCGCTGGGCCCTGAGGCGGGCGCGCAGCGAGAGCGCCGTGGCCGCGAGGACCACGGCGATCAGGGCGAGGACGACGGGCGCGGCCACGGGCACGCTCGGCAGGGTTCCGAAGGAGTTCCAGAGGCGGGCGCCGGCCCAGGACAGGATCCCGGCGACGGCGAGGACTCCCGCCAGCACCCTGATGCGCAGCTCTTTCACGGTGTCCCTTCGGCTTCCCCCGGTGCCCCGGAATGTGGTCGTGTCGACCTTAACGGCTACTCGGGCAGCCGGAGTTCCAGGTCCTCGCGGAGGGCGACGCCCTCACGGGTGACCGCGTCGAGGAGGGCGCCGACCGGACCGCGGCCGGGGAGCTGTGCCCCGGGCTCGACGTCGTGCCAGGGCGCGAGCACGAAGGCGCGTTCGTGGGCGCGCGGGTGGGGGAGCGTGAGGTGCGGATCGTCGGAGCGGACGTCCGCGTAGGAGACGATGTCCACGTCCAGGGTGCGCGGTCCCCAGCGCTCGTCCCGGACCCGGTGGAAGGCCTCCTCGACGGCCTGGGCCCGCTCCAGCAGGGAGGACGGGGGCAGGGTGGTCCGCAGGACCACGACCGCGTTGAAGTACGAGGGCTGGCTGCCGGGCTCGACGCCCCACGGCTCCGTCTCGTACACCGGCGAGACGGCCCTGACCTTGACGCCGGGGGTGTCCGCCAGGGCGTCGACGGCCCCCTGGAGGGTCTCCAGGCGGTTGCCGAGGTTGGCGCCGAGGGAGATCACCGCCTGTTTCGGGTTGTGCAGGGTGCTGTCGGCGGCGTCGACCTGCTCGACCACGGAGGCGGGGACGGGCTGGACGGTCGGGTCGGTGTGGCCCTGGGCGGACGGCCTGGTCATACGCGGCTCCGGGTGATGGTGACGGCCACGTCGTCGAAGGGCACGGTGATCGGCGCGTCCGGTTTGTGGACGCAGACCTCGACCTCCCGCACCACCTCGTGCTTCAGGCAGACCTGGGCGATCCGTTCGGCCAGGGTCTCGATGAGGTTGACGGGCTCGCCCTCGACGACCGCCACGACCTCCTCCGCCACGATGCCGTAGTGCACGGTCCTGGTCAGGTCGTCGTCGGCCGCGGCCGGCCTGATGTCCAGGCCGAGGACGAGGTCCACGATGAAGGTCTGGCCCTCCTCGCGTTCCTTGGGGAACACACCGTGGTACCCGCGGGCCTTCAGGCCGCGCAGCGCGACACGATCCACACGAATCACTCCTGCAGTCGTCGGTCCGGCCGGCCGGTGCCGTGTACGGGCGGCACACCGGCGCGGGGTCGAATCTACCCGCGGCCGCCGACGGGGGCCGGAGCGCCGGGCGCGTCCCGTCCCCGCGGGCCCCGTGGGTCCTTGTGGGGGTCTCGTGGTTCCCCTACCCGTTCAGGCGGGGGTGTCGTCGTCCTCCTCCTCGTCGGTCTCGGCGAGCACCGGGGAGGCGTGGTGGGACCAGAGCTTCCAGCCGCCGGGGGTGCGCCGGAACACGTTGGTGGCGACGACGAGCTGCCCCACCAGGGGGCCGAGCTCCTCCCCGGCCTCGGGGGCGGGGCCGCCGCTGAGGATGTTCTCGGTGCAGGTGACCAGGGCGGTGTCGCCGGTCACCGAGACGTGCACGTCGGTGAGGAAGAACTGGATGTAGTCGGTGTTCGCCATGATCAGGGCGTACGACCGCAGGACCTCGCCGCGTCCGGTGAGCACGGGCCAGCCGGGGTGCACGCAGGAGACCACACCGGTGTCCGCCGGGTCGTGGTACGTCTCGTCGACGCCGAGGTCGGCCGGGGTGAGCCAGAGCGACGCCACTTCCTCGAAGTCGCCCCGTTCGAGCGCTTCGTAGAAGGCGGTGTTGGCGGCCTCGACCTGCTCGACGTCGGTGTGGGGCGCGGTCACCGGGCTCCCTCTGCGCCGGGCGTGCCGACCGCGGGCGACGTGCCCTCCGGGTGGCGGGCCCGCTCGACGGCGCGCACGACGCGCACGGCGTCGGCGGTCGCGCGGACCTCGTGCACCCGGACCGCCCACGCGCCGGCCCGGGCGGAGAGGACGGAGACGGCGGCGGTGGCGGCGTCGCGTTCGCGGGCGGGCGGGGGCGGGCCGTCCGGACCGGCCAGGACGCGGCCGAGGAACCGCTTGCGGGAGGCGGCGACGAGCAGCGGGTGGCCGAGGTCCAGGAGCCGGTCGAGGCGGGCCAGGAGGGCGAGGTCGTGGTCGGCGTTCTTGGAGAACCCGAGACCGGGGTCGACGATCACGCGGTCGGCGGCGACGCCGCCCTCCAGGACGTCCGCCACGCGTGCGCGCAGCTCGTCCACGACCTCGGTGACGACGTCCTCGTAGACGCCCTGGACGGTGCTGCCCTCCAGGAAGCCGCGCCAGTGCATGACGACGAAGGGGGCGCCGGCGGCGGCCACGACGCCGATCATGGCGGGGTCGGCGAGGCCGCCGCTGACGTCGTTGACGAGGGCGGCGCCGGCCGCGAGGGACCGCTCGGCGACGGACGCGCGCATGGTGTCGACGGAGACGGTGACGCCCTCGGCGGCGAGGCCGCGGACCACGGGGATGACGCGCCTGAGTTCCTCGGCCTCGTCGACGCGGGTGGCGCCGGGGCGGGTGGACTCGCCGCCGACGTCGATCAGGTCCGCGCCCTGGGTGACCAGGTCGAGGCCGTGCTTGACGGCGGTCGTCGTGTCGAACCAGCGGCCGCCGTCGGAGAAGGAGTCGGGGGTCACGTTCACGACCCCCATGACCGCGCAGCGGTCCCAGTGGGGGAGGCCCGCGACCCGGGGGCGTCCGCTGTGATTGCTCATACGTTCAGCGTAGGCCCAGGGAGACGCCCGGGTGTCCCCAGGCCGCGCGGGCGGTGCCCTCCGCCGTGGCGCGGGAACGTTCCGCCCCGTCCGGCGGGCGCGGGCCGCGCGGCGCCCGGCGCGCGGCGAAGCGCTTCGCGGCCGGTCCGCGGGTCCGGCCCGGCATTTTCCTTCCGCCCTGGCCGGTATCGCATCCCGCGGTTCCGCGTGGTTCCGCGGGAGGCCTCGGACCGGGTGCCGATTCGGACGTCCGGCGAACTCCGTCGCGCGGGTGAACTCCGGGTCCGTGGCGCGGGTGAGCGCCCGTGAACGCCGGTGGGGGAATCCGGGCGCACGGGCGCGGATCCCGCCGGTCGGCCCGGAAAACGGCGGGGCGGGACCGCCCGGGCGCGCTGCGGGGGCGGCCGCCATAAAAATGATCTTGGCAATTCCGGCGGCCCGCCCATTCACGCTCGGCGCGAGTTCGCTGATGCCCTGTGAAACACCCGTCCCGGCTTTGTTTTTTGCGGGGTGGGGCACCATCATTCACCTACGCGCGGTAAGTTTCTGGCCATGCCACGTGGACGTCATCGTCATTCCCCACCTCTGCACAGGGTGCTGCCCCCGTCGGCGATCGCGGGCGTCTCCGTCGTCTGCGCCCTGGCGCCCTGGGTGTTCACGCAGCCGGCGGTGCTCCGTCTCCTGGCCGCGGCCGCCGCGGTCACGGCGGTCGTCGGCGCGTTCGTCATGCGGCACTGGGACGTCCAGGCGGGCAAACGCGTCGCCGACCTCACGCGCGCGCGTGCGAGCGACGAGTGGCGTTTCGAGGAGCGGCTCGCCGAACTGGAGTCCGACCTCGAGGAGTCGCGCGAGCTGCGCGTGAAGCTGGAGCAGCGGCTGCGCGCCAAGCGCGCGGAACTCGCCGGGCTGCGCAACGAGCACGCGGCGCTGCTGCGGCGGTACGCCGCGGCGGAGGCCGACCGGGCGAGCGTCCTGGAGGACCGCCGGGTGCTCGAGATAGAGGCCGCGGTGCCGGCCCGTGCGCTGCCGGTGGGGACGTCGGGTCCCGCGGCCGCCGCGGGACCCGTGGAACCGGACGCGGGGGAGCGGCGGCCGGAGGCGGCGCCCGCGGAGGCGGCGGCCGGGGCGGCCGCGCACGACGGCGCCGGCGCGGAGCCGGTGGTTCCGGCACTCTTCTCGCCGGAGGGGTCCCAGCTGTTCCTGCGGGCCGGCGCGGCACTGGCACGTCTCGCCGCGGACGGCGGCGAAGCCGCTGCCGGAAGCTCCGGGCCCGCCGGAAGCTCCGTGACCCCCGGGCCCGCCGAGGCCGCCGGGACACCGGAGCCCTCCGGGAGCACCGGACCCGACGGTGACGGTGACGGTCCCGCCGGGGCCGCGGAGGCCGGCGGCGCCCCGCGGCCGGACGGTTCCCCGCGAGGGACCCGGACCCCCGAGGACGACGGCCCCGAGCCCGCGCGGAAGCGGAAGCCGGCGCGGGAGGACGGGGCCCGGGGAGGGACCGCGGCGGCCGGCGAGCACGGGCACCCGGCCGACGCCCCCGGCCGGGCCGCCGCCGCGGACCGGTCCGCGCGGCAGTCCTCCGGGCACTTCACCGTGCCGACCGCGGTGGCGGTCGTACCGCCGGCGGCGCCCGTGCGGCCCCCGGTGGCCGAGGGCGGGTTCGACTTCTTCGGCACGAAGAAGGGCGCCGGGCGGTCCGCCCTGGAGGCCGTGCAGAACGAGGACCTGGCCGACGTCGTCGGCCAGGAGGCGCTCGCGCTGCACAAGGCCGAGACCGAGGCGCAGTTCAAGCCCGCCGACGCGGACGCGCGCGCCGTCGGGCAGGTCATCGACCTGACGGAGCACGACGAGACGGAGCGGATCGACGTCGAGGGGCTGCGCAGCGCGGCCTCCTGAAGCACCGGTCGCCCCCACGGGCCCCGCACGGACCTTGGGCTCTAACGGTCCTCGCAACACCCGCGATCTGTGGGAGGTGCGAGGACCGTGGTCGTTGGGCGCGATGATCTTGCGGGGCTGCGGGAGCGTTTCCTTGCGCGGCTGGATGCCGTGGGGAACGTGACCGTGGTGGCGCGTGAGCTGGGGGTGAACCGGAACACTGCTTTCAGCTGGGCCCGGAAAGCTGGACGGAGCTCGGTTCGTCTGCCGCGCCGGCATCCCGGGCGCGACGAGTACGAGCGGCTTCGGGCCGCCGGTGTCGCACGCCGGGTCGCGGCCCGGCAGGTCGGCGTGAACGAACGCACGGCCAAGGACTGGGACTGGGGCGTCAAGAAGAGCGGCACCACACGCACCTACGCCGACGGCCGCCGCGTCGACTACGCGGCCGGGACCGTCACGATGTCCGGTGTGACCACGCCACCGGTGGGCCTGAACGCCCTGGAAAAGCAGCTCCACCCGCGGTTCCTGACGCTCGCCGAGCGCGAACGGATCCGCGATCTCCATGCGGCGGGCCACTCGCTGCGGGCGATCGGACGAGCCCTGGGACGGCCGGCGAGCACGGTCAAGCGGGAGATCGACGCGAACTCGGGCAGCGAGGGCTACCAGCCCTACGCCGCCCACCGCGCCGCCGCCGCCCGCAGGCCCCGGCCCAAGGAACGCAAACTGCTGCGCGAGGGACGGCTGCGCCGCTTCGTCCAGGACGGACTGCGCAGGCGGTGGTCACCGGAGCAGATCTGCCACGCTCTACTGAGAGAACATCCCGACGACGAGAGCATGCGGGTGAGCGTGGAGACGGTCTACCAGGCGCTGTATTTCCAGGCCCGCGGCGGCCTGAAACGGGAGGTGCAGGCGGCCGTCCGTTCCGGGCGGACCCGCCGCAGACCACGCCGGGACCCCCAGCGGCGCACCCCACGGTTCACCGACCCGATGGTGATGATCAGCGACCGCCCCGCCGACATCGAGGACCGGGCCGTGCCCGGTCACTGGGAAGGCGACCTGATCATCGGCCAGGGCGGCCGCTCCGCGATCGCCACCCTGGTCGAACGGAGCACCCGCTACACCATGCTGGTCCACCTGCCCGGCGGAGCCCACGACGCCGAGACCGTCCGCGACGGCCTCGTCGCCACGATCCAGACCCTGCCCGCCCACCTGCGCGGCTCCCTCACCTGGGACCAGGGCAGCGAGATGGCACGCCACAAGCAGTTCAGCATGGCCACCGGCATGCCCGTCTACTTCTGCGACCCCGCCTCGCCCTGGCAACGCGGCTCGAACGAGAACACCAACGGACTCCTGCGGCAGTACTTCCCCAAGGGCACCGACCTGAGCGTCCACAGCCCCGAAGACCTCGAACACGTCGCCCAGGAACTCAACGGCCGCCCACGCAAGACGCTCGGCTGGGATACCCCAGCCGAGCGTCTACGTGATCTACTCACCACCTGAAACCAAGCGGTGTTGCGACGATCCCTTGAACCCAAGGACGGCGTGCGGGGCCCGTCGCCGTGCCGGGCCGACCCCGCACGCGGGCCGGGGCCGGCGGGCCCGTCACGCCATCCAGCGGTCCGGACGGGCGTCCCGGCGGCCCGTGCGGGACCTCTCGGCCTGGGCCCGCAGCAGGTCCGCCGCCTCGCCGGCGTCCCTCAGGCGGGCCGTCACCGACTTGTTCGCCCCGGTGTCCACGTGGACGTCGGCGACGCCCCGGGCCCGCTGCCAGGGCCCCTGGACCAGCCGCACGCTCTGCACCTTGGCGTGCGGCACCAGGGCCAGGCTCCGCCGCAGCAGCCCGCGGCGGGCGGCGAACACCGCGTCGGTGACGGCGAGTCCGTAGCCGCGCCACCACAGCGGCACGCACCACCGCGCGCGCCGCGGCGGCCGGGTGAGCGCCTCGCGCGGCGGCACGCTCACCCCGGGCAGCACCCGCGCGACGACCGCCTCGGCGATCTCGCGCGGAGCGACCGGCAGCAGCAGGGAGTTGGACGAGCCCGCCACGTCCAGCTCCACGCGCACCCACCCCCGGCGCCGCCACAGCAGCGGTTCGACGACGCGCACGGTCTGCACCCGCCCCGGCGGCACCGTCTCGTGCGCCCGGTCCAGCAGCCCGTGGTCGATGCGCAGTCCGTCGGGCGACTCGCCCACGGTCCAGTCGTACTCGGTGACGAACCGGCCCACGCTGCTCGCGCCCGCCGCGCCGAGCAGCGGCACGGCGGTGGCGAGCAGCGTCCACAGGCTGTGGGTGGCCATCCACAGCAGCGGCAACGCGACGGCGGCGGCGACCAGCCAGCCCCAGGTCGCGCCGGTCAGCACCAGGGCGACGGCGAGGACGCCCGGCGGTACCCGCAGCAGCTCCCGGGACGGCGCCTCGCCGACCTCGTGCGCGGTCTCGGGCGCGAAACCGGCCGCCCGCGCGAGCAGTTCGGCGCGCAGCGCGCGGGCCTCACCGGCGCCCAGGAAGGCGAGTTCGTCCTTCTTGTCGGTGCCTATGACGTCGAGTTTGAGCTTCGCCACGCCCGCGACCCGCGCGAGCAGCGGCTGGGTGACGTCGATGGCCTGGATCCGCTCCAGCCGGATGTGCGCGGTGCGCCGGAACAGCAGCCCGGTGCGGATGCGCAGTTCGGCGTCGGTCACCGCGAAGTGGGTGAACCACCACGACAGGAAGCCGTAGAGGGCGGCGGCCGGGAGGAGCACGGCGAGGCCGACGAGCAGGGTGGTGGGCGTCAGCCGGGTCAGCTGGCGCTGCGCCTGGTCGGGGTCGTGCAGCGCCCACCCGATCAGCACCGCGACGGGCGCCCACGCCCGTCTGAGCGGTGTGACGGGGTGCAGCCGCCGCTCGATCACGGGGCGCCGTTCCTCCCGGACGCCCTCGTGGACGCCGGGGGCCGTCACAGCCCCGCCGATCGGGCCTCGCCCAGCTCGGTGAGCCGGTCGCGCAGCCGTTCCGCCTCGGCCGGGTCGAGGCCGGGGATGGTCGCGTCGGTCGCCGCGGCGGCCGTGTGCAGCTGCACGCTGGCCAGGCCGAAGTACCGTTCGACGGGTCCGGAGGTGACCTCGACCAACTGCATCCGCCCGTACGGCACGACCGTCTCCTGGCGCCACAGGACGCCCCGGCTGATCAGCAGGTCGTCGGCGCGCTCGGCGTACCGCCAGGAACGCCAGTTGCGCTCCAGCAGCGCCCAGCCCCAGACCGCCAGGGCCAGCGGCAGCACCGCGAAGGCGGCCCACCAGGGTCCGGCCAGCAGCCCCGGGACCAGGGCGGTGGCCAGGGTCAGCAACCCCAGCCACACCACCAGCATCAGCCGCCGCATCCGCAGCAGCCCCGGGGGCAGCGCGATCCACACCGGCTCGCCCGCCGCCCCCACCGCTTCCGCCGCCTCCACTTCCACCGGTCCCGCGGCGCTCCCCGCCGGATCCATCGGTTCCGCCTGCGCCGGCCCGCCCGTTCCCACGGCCGCGGCGTCCTGCCCGCTCCCCGTCTCCATGGGGCCAGCGTACGTAGGGGAGACTGGGTGCATGACTCCTACGTCGGAGACCACGGTCGGCATCGGCGGCGCCGCGGAGAGCACCGACATGGTGCTCAACATCGGCCCCCAGCACCCGTCCACGCACGGAGTGCTGCGGCTCAAGCTCGTCCTGGACGGCGAACGCATCGTCCGCGCGGAGCCGGTGATCGGCTACATGCACCGGGGCGCGGAGAAGCTGTTCGAGGCCCGCGACTACCGCCAGATCATCATGCTGGCCAACCGGCACGACTGGCTGTCGGCCTTCTCCAACGAGCTGGGGGTGGTCCTCGCCGTGGAGCGGATGCTCGGCATGGAGGTCCCCGAGCGCGCGGTGTGGCTGCGCACGCTGCTCGCCGAGCTGAACCGGGTGCTCAACCACCTGATGTTCCTCGGCTCCTACCCGCTGGAGCTCGGCGGCATCACCCCGATGTTCTACGCCTTCCACGAGCGCGAGGAGCTCCAGCACGTCATGGAGGAGGTCTCCGGCGGGCGGATCCACTACATGTTCAACCGCGTGGGCGGCCTCAAGGAGGACGTCCCGGCGGGGTGGACCGCCCGGGCGCGGGCCGCCGTCGCCGACGTGCGCTCCCGCATGGACCGCTTCGACGACCTGGTGCTCGGCAACGAGATCTTCCGGGGCCGCACGCGCGGCGTCGGCGTCCTGTCCCCGCGGGCGGTGCACGCGTACGGGGTGAGCGGGCCGCTCGGCCGCGCCTCGGGCGTCGACTTCGACCTGCGCCGCGACGAGCCGTACCTCGCCTACGGCGAGCTGGGGGACGTCCTGAAGGTGGTGACCCGCCGGGAGGGGGACTGCCTCGCCCGCTTCGAGTGCCTGCTGGAGCAGACGCACAACTCCCTCGACCTCGCCGACGCCTGCCTCGACCGGCTCGCCGAGCTGCCCCCGGGGCCGGTCAACCAGCGGCTCCCGAAGGTCCTCAAGGCGCCCGAGGGGCACACCTACGCGTGGACCGAGAACCCGCTCGGCATCAACGGCTACTACCTGGTCAGCAAGGGCGAGAAGACGCCGTACCGGCTGAAGCTGCGCTCGGCGTCCTACAACAACATCCAGGCGCTCACCGAACTGCTGCCGGGGACGCTGGTCGCCGACATGGTGGCGATCCTGGGCTCGATGTTCTTCGTGGTGGGCGACATCGACAAGTAGGCCGGCAAGATCGACAAGTGGGCCGGCAAGGAGGACGGGCGGGCCCGGGCGCCTCCAGGGCGCGCGGGCGTCAGCCGGCGAGCACGTCCCCGATCCCCACCGGCTGCACCAGCCACCCGAAGTCGCCGAACCCGCCCGGCGCGGTGAGCTCGGCGGCCTGGGAGGCGGTCGCGAGGGCGCGCACGTACCCGGCGGGGTCGGTGGACGCCCGTGCGAGCGGCGGGCGGTCGCCGGTGACGCCCAGGACGCGCAGGGCGTCCCGCTGGGACAGCAGGCGGGCGCCGGGGAGCGCGCAGGCCGCGGCGCAGGCGTCCAGGGCGACGTGCGCGGTGATGTCGCACGACCCGTCCGGCACGGGCGTCGTCTCCCGCCCCGCCCGGAAGCCGGTGAGCGTCCCGAACGGCGGCCGCGCGCCGGCCGTGTGCGCGTAGTCGACGGCGACGGCGAGACCCCGCGCGAGCGTGCCGGCCGCGGCGGCCCAGGCCCGGTCGCGGGGCAGCCCGATCTCCGCCCGCAGTCCTTCCTCGTCCCCCGGCGGCCACCACCGGTCCAGCCAGCGCGCCCCGTCGCCCGCGACCGGGTCCCCGAGCCGTTCCGCGCCGTCCTCCCGGACCAGGACCAGCCGGGGCACGCCCGCGGCGTCCACCTCCACGACGTCCACGGGGACGTTGTCCAGCCACTCGTTGGCGAAGAGCAGCCCCACGGCGCCCGCCGGGGGATCGGCCCGCCACTCGATCCGCCGGTCGAGCCCGGCGGGGCGGCCGGCCAGCTCGACGGCGTGCGCCCGCACCCGGGCCGCCACGTCGGCGGGCAGCGCGGCGAGCACACCGGTGACCAGCTCCCCCCGCCCGGCGGCCATGTCCACGAAGTCGAGCGCCGCCGGCCGCCCCAGCGCCTCGTCGACCCGGCACAGCAGGCGCGCCACGGCCCCGGCGAACAGCGGCGAGGCGTGCACGGACGTACGGAAGTGCCCGGCCGGGCCCTCGGGCCCGCGGTAGAAGCCGTCCGGCCCGTACAGCGCGGCCCGGGCCGCCGCGCGCCAGCCGCGCCAGCCGCCCCGCCCGTCCTGGTCGTTCCGCCCGTCCCGGTCGTTCCGCCTGCCCCGCCTGCCCCGTCCGTCCTGCTCGTCCCGCCCGTCCCGCTCGCCCCGGTCGTCCCGCTCGTACCGGCCGTCGTCCGCGGCCCCTGCCGTCACCGGTGCCACCCGCCTTCCGCCGCCGTCGTCACCGGCCCACATTAGGGGCACGTGCGTTCCCGGCCTCCACCTTGCGTAGTACACGTACCGGCCGGGGATCGGCCCTCCGGTTGACCCCTGCACGCATTTCGCTTCCCTACGCTGGGTTACGTGCAGCGCCTCTATGACTTCCTCCGCAGGCACCCGACAGGGGTCGACGTTTCCTGGGCCGTGGTCCTGTTCGGGATCTCGGTGCTGAGCGCGGCGCCCGCGGAGGCGTCCCGGGGAGCCGAGCTGCCGGCCCTGACCGTGCCGGTCACCCTGCTGCTCTGCCTGGTCGTCGCGCTGCGCCGCCGGACGCCGGAACGCATGCTGGTCCTCGCCGTCGCGGTGGGCGTGGCGCAGCTGGTCCTGGACGTGCCGACGGTGCCCGCCGACTTCGCCCTGCTGGCGATCGTCTACACCGCCGCGGTGATCGGCGCCCGCTGGGCCTCCCGCCTCGCGCTCACCGCCGGTCTGTGCGCCGCCCCGCTGGCGCAGCTGCGCTGGCCCCACGAGGAGGCGGGCGCGGGGGGCAACCTCGCTTCGATGATCTTCCTGACCGTGCCCTTCGCCCTCGCCTGGGTGCTCGGCGACTCCATCCGCACCCGCCGCGCCTACTTCGCGCAGCTGGAGGAGCGCGCCGCCCGGCTGGAGAAGGAGCGCGAGGCGCAGGCCAAGGTGGCGGTCGCCGCCGAACGCGCCCGGATCGCGCGCGAGCTGCACGACGTCGTCGCGCACAACGTGTCGGTGATGGTGGTGCAGGCCGACGGCGCCGCCTACGTCCTCGACGCGGCGCCCGACCAGGCGAAGAAGGCCCTGGAGACCATCTCCTCCACCGGCCGGCAGGCCCTCGCCGAGATGCGCCGCCTGCTCGGCGTGCTGCGCACCGGCGAGCACCAGGAGGCCGGGGAGTACGTGCCGCAGCCCGACGTGCGGCAGATCGAGGACCTCGTCGAGCAGTGCCGGGACTCCGGACTGCCCGTGGACTTCAAGATCGAGGGCACCCCGCGCCCGCTGCCCAGCGGTGTCGAGCTCACCGCGTACCGCATCGTGCAGGAGGCGCTCACCAACACCCGCAAGCACGGCGGGCCCCACGCGGGCGCCAGCGTGCGCCTGGTGTACTTCGACGACGGGCTGGGCCTGCTCGTCGAGGACGACGGCAAGGGCGCCCCGCACGAGCTGTACGAGGACGGCGGCCTGGACGGCCGGGGCCACGGCCTGATCGGCATGCGCGAGCGGGTCGGCATGGTCGGCGGCACCCTGGACGCGGGCCCGCGCCCCGGCGGAGGATTCCGCATCAGCGCCCTGCTGCCGCTCAAACCCGCGCATTGACGCCCGCGCATGCCCTGTGCTGACACCTGTAACGACACAACGACGCAACGACGCAACGACGGAAGAGGGCCCGATGACGATCCGCGTGATGCTCGTCGACGACCAGGTGCTGCTGCGCACCGGGTTCCGGATGGTGCTGGCCGCCCAGCCGGACATGGAGGTCGTGGCCGAGGCGGGCAACGGCGTCGAGGCCCTGGAGGTGCTGCGGTCCACCGCCGTCGACGTGGTGCTGATGGACGTCCGCATGCCGAAGCTCGACGGGGTGGAGACGACCCGCCGGATCTGCGCGGACACCGACCCGCCGAAGGTGCTGATCCTGACCACCTTCGACCTCGACGAGTACGCCTTCTCCGGGCTCAAGGCGGGCGCTTCCGGCTTCATGCTCAAGGACGTCCCGCCGGGCGAGCTGCTCGCCGCGATCCGCGCGGTGCACAGCGGTGACGCCGTGGTCGCCCCGTCCACCACCCGCCGGCTCCTGGACCGCTTCGCGCCGATGCTGCCGGGCACGGGCAAGCAGCCCGAGCACAAGGAGCTGGAGCGGCTCACCGAGCGCGAGCGGGAGGTCATGGTGCTGGTCGCGCAGGGCCTGTCCAACGGTGAGATCGCGGCCCGGCTGGTGCTGTCCGAGGCGACGGTGAAGACGCACGTGGGCCGCATCCTGACCAAGCTGGGCCTGCGGGACCGGGTGCAGGTGGTGGTCCTCGCCTACGAGACGGGACTGGTGCGGGCGGGCGGGCACGGCTGACCGGCTGACCTCCCGCGCCCCGCGCCGGTACGCCCGCGCCCGTGCTGCCGTGGGCCAACGGCCCCTTCGGGGGGCGGCAGGACACAGACCGCGTACGAGGTGCACCGCCGCCTCGCGGGCAGCGTCGTCTGCGACCCGGAGCACGTCGGCTTCGGCCTCCACCGCATGCTCCCGCCCGGACTGCGCGGTGACTTCCAGGACCTGGCCTCCTGGCGGCAGGGCGTCGTCGAGGTCCTCGACCTCGTCCTGACCGAGCACGACGGCGTGGTGATCGTCCCCATGACCGTCACCGACCCCGGCCACTTCGCGGAGACCGTCGGCCGCCTGCGCGAGCTCGGCCACGATGTACGCCACTTCACCCTCCTCGCGGAGCGCGGGACGGTGCTGCGGCGGCTGCGCGAACGCGGCTTCGGGCGCTTCCTGCGGTACGCCGGCGGGAAGGGCGCGGGCCTGCGCCGGGAGAGCTGGGCTGTACGGCAGCTCGACCACTGCCTGGAGCGGCTCGCCGGGACGGAGTTCGCCGAGCACCTGTGGACCGACCGCACGACCGTCCCGGGGACGGCGGACCGCATCGCCGCCCTGGCCGGACTGACCCTGCGCCCCAACGACGAGGGCCCGCTGCGCACCCGGCTGCGGCAGGCGGGCGTCGGCATCCGCCACATCCGCTTCGACTGAGGAGCGGGCGCGGGCGCGGACGCCCTCAGCGCAGGATCCCCTCCAGGAAGTCGCTGCCGAGCCGGGCCACGACCGTCACGTCCAGCTGGTGCAGCACGTACCGCCCGCGGCGGCGCGTGGTGATCAGGCCGGCCTTCTTGAGCACGCCCAGGTGCCGGGACACCTCCGGCGCCGTCATGCCGTGCATCTGCGCCAGCTCGCCGGTGGTGTACGCGCTGCGGGCCAGGTGGCGGCACAGGCGCATGCGGACCGGATGGGACAGCGCCGTCATCCTCAGGGCCAGCTGCCCGACCGTCGGCGGGGCGGCGAGCCCGGGGGAGCCGGCCGGGTAGTGCAGCACCGGCTGCCAGCCGTACCGGTGCAGGACCATCAGGTGCGGCCGGCCCAGGCTGGTGGGGATCAGCAGCAGCCCGCCGCCGGCCGTGGCCGTCCGGCCGTCGCCCAGCTTGTCGACGGTGATCAGGCCGGCCGCCCCGTCGAACGTCACCGCCGGGGACACCGCGGCCAGCGCCTCGGCCAGTCCCTTGCGCCGCAGCAGCTCGGTCTTGTGGCGGGTGTCCGCGGCGAGCTGGTGGCGCAGCCGGGACCAGGTCCCGGCGAAGAACGCCTCCTCGCAGTCCCGGAGGAACTGCCGCAGCCAGACACGGATCCGCGGCGGGTCGGCCAGCAGCCGCTCGGTGAACCGGACCTGGCGCGGCCCCCGCGCGGCGGCCAGCTCCAGCGAACGCCGGCGCAGCCCCTCGTCGGCCAGCGGCCCCGGACCCGGCGTGCCGTAGGGGAGCGCGCAGGTGAACTCCAGGGCGGCGGCCACGAACTGCTCGTCCGACAGCTCGTCCAGCAGGTCCAGCTCCTCGGCCAGGGTGGCCCCCGGGAGGGCCCGGCCGCCCGGGACGCCCGCGCACGGCAGGAACAGGTCCGAGAACGTCGTGCGCCACAGGAAGTCGGCCTCGCACATCCGATCCGCCAGGTGCGGGTCCAGCCGCGCGGTCACACCGGTCGCCCAGCCCTGCAGACCCGGGTGGTGCCCCGGCTCGGACAGCGCGTGCAGCGCCATGCCGAGCTCGGCCAGGGGGGAGGGCACGGCGACGACCTCCTCCGGCCGCAGCCCCGCGGTGTCGATGCGCACGCTCATCCCCACATGGTGCACCCCGCCGCCGACGACGCCGGCGGCCCCCGTCAGCCGGCGGGACCTCCCGGCGCGGGGGACCCGCCCCGCCCGTCGAGCGCCCGCACCCGCGCGACGAAGTCCGCGACCGCCGCCCCCACGTCCCGCGCGGTCCACTCCAGGCCGGCGGCGCGCACGGCGACCTCCGTGAAGGCCAGGCCGGGACCGCCCCGGTGCCAGGCCGCGGCGAACGGCATCGTCCCCGTCTCCTCGCCCTGGAGCAGCGCCGCCTCGGCGAGCAGGCCGGCGTCGTAGGGCAGCCACACCTGGAACTCGTGCGTGTGCGGCTCCTGCGGGTGCACCCGCGCCCACGCCACCCCCGCCCGCGCGAACCCCTCGCGCAGCGCGGCGGCGACCACGCGCGCGTGGGCCACGTAGGCGGGCAGCCGGGGCAGTTCCCGCTCCAGGCCCACCAGGGCCGACAGCACCGTGGGGAACTGCTGGAAGACCGTGCCGCCGTACCGGTGCCGCCAGGCCTTCGCCTCCTGCACCAGCGTCCTCGGGCCCGCGAGCGCGGCGCCGCCGAAGCCGTCGAGCGACTTGTAGAACGAGACGTAGACGCTGTCGGCCAGGCCCGCGATCTCGTCCAGGGGGCGGCCGAAGTGGGGGGTGCACTCCCACAGGCGCGCCCCGTCGAGGTGCACCACCGCGTCGCGTTCCCGGGCGGCGGCCACCAGCTCGGTGAGCTCCTCCCAGGTGGGCAGCAGGAAACCGGCGTCCCTGAGGGGGAGCTCCAGCATCAGGGCGCCGAAGGGTTCCTCGCACGCGCGCACCTCCTCGGCCGTCGGCGGCCGGGGCTCACCGGTCAGGCGCACCGGGCGCAGCCCGCTGACCGTGCTGAAGGCGTTCCGCTCGTGCACCTCGGGATGGGAGAGCGCGTGCAGCGCGACCACCGGGTTGCCGGTGCGGCCCGCCCAGCAGCGCAGCGCCACCTGCTGGGCCATGGTGCCGGTCGGGAAGAACGCCGCCGCCTGCGCGCCCAGCAGCGCGGCGACCCGCTCCTCCAGCTCCTCCACGATCCCGGTGCCGTACAGGTCCGCCGGCCGGTCCAGGTCGTACACCCGGGGCGCCGCCTCCTGCAGCAGCGCGAGCCGCTCGCGGACCGTGCCCCGGAAGCCCGGCCGGGACAGCACCCGCCGGGCCGCCCGGTGCGCGGCCTCCCGGCGCTCCCGCAGTCGCTCCGGCGCTTCCCCGTCCTGCTCCGCCACATCGCTCATGCCCGCGATCATCCCGCGTCCCCGCCCGCACGGACACCCGCTTCCCCGCACACGCGTACGGCGCACCGGCGTACGGGAACCCGCGGCCCGCGGACGGCCGACCGCGCCGGGAACCGATCGCGTTAACATGACGAGAAATCGTCCGGTACCCCGAGCGGACTGGAACGGGAAGGCCACCGTCGCGTGAACACAACCCCACAGCCGGATCCCCGGGACCGCCCCGCGCGGCTCGCCGTCGGCGTCGTCGGCGCCGGACGCGTGGGCCCGGTGCTGGCCGCGTCCCTCCAGCTCGCCGGGCACCGCCCGGTGGCCGTCTCCGCGGTCTCCGACGCCTCCCGCAGGCGCGCGGAGCGGATGCTCCCCGACGTGCCGGTGGTGCCGCCCGCCGAGGTCCTGCGGCGGTCCGAGCTGGTCCTGCTGACCGTCCCGGACGACGCCCTGCCCGGCCTCGTCGCCGGGCTCGCCGAGACCGGCGCGGTGCGGCCGGGGCAGCTCCTCGCGCACACCTCCGGGCGGTACGGCGCGAAGGTGCTCGACCCCGCGCTGCGGGCCGGGGCGCTGCCGCTGGCCCTGCACCCCGCGATGACCTTCACCGGCACCCCCGTCGACGTGCAGCGCCTCGCCGGGTGCTCCTTCGGCGTCACCGCGCCCGAGGAGCTGCGGCTGGCCGCCGAGGCCCTGGTGATCGAGATGGGCGGCGAGCCGGAGTGGATCGCCGAGGAGAACCGCCCGCTGTACCACGCGGCCCTCGCCCTGGGCGCCAACCACCTGGTCACCCTCGTCGCCCAGTCCCTGGAACTGCTGCGCACCGCCGGCGTCGGCGCTCCCGACCGGATGCTCGGCCCGCTGCTCGGCGCCGCCCTGGACAACGCCCTGCGCTCCGGGGACGCGGCCCTCACCGGCCCGGTCGCGCGCGGCGACGCGGGCACGGTCCGCGCGCACGTCGCCGAGTTGCGCCGGCACGCCCCGGGGGTCGTCGCCGGCTACCTGGCGATGGCCCGCGCGACCGCCGACCGGGCGCTCGCCCACGGACTGCTGAAGCCGGAACTCGCCGAGGACCTCCTCGGGGCGCTCGCCGACGGGGCCGCCGGCACCGGCGGCCCGGACGACACGGACGGCACCGGCGGCACCGGCGAGGCGGGGGAGACCCGATGAGCAGCACCGGCCGCACCGCCCCCCGCACCGGCCGACCGACGACGCGCACACCCCGGAACGGAGCCGTCCGATGACCACCACCCTGCTGCGCACCGCCGGTGAACTGCACGCGCGCCCGCGCACGGGCCGCCGCGCCGTCGTGATGACCATGGGCGCCCTGCACGAGGGCCACGCCACGCTGATCCGCACCGCGCGCCGGGCCGCGGGCCCCGGGGGCGAGGTCGTGGTCACCGTCTTCGTCAACCCGCTCCAGTTCGGCGCGGGCGAGGACCTCGACCGCTACCCGCGCACCCTGGACGCCGACCTCGAACTCGCCGGACGGTCGGGTGCCGACGCCGTCTTCGCCCCCGCCGTGGACGAGGTCTACCCGGGCGGCGAACCCCAGGTCCGGATCAGCGCCGGCCCCATGGGGGAACGCCTGGAGGGCGCCGCGCGCCCCGGCCACTTCGACGGCGTGCTCACCGTCGTCGCCAAGCTGCTGCACCTCACCCGTCCCGACGTCGCCCTCTACGGCCAGAAGGACGCCCAGCAGCTCGCCCTGATCCGGCGCATGGTGCGGGACCTGAACTTCGGCGTCGAGATCGTCGGCGTGCCCACCGTCCGCGAGGAGGACGGGCTCGCCCTGTCCAGCCGCAACCGCTACCTCTCCCCGCGGGAGCGGCGCACCGCGCTCGCCCTGTCCCGGGCGCTGTTCGCGGGCCGCGACCGGCACGCCGCCCAGGAGGCGCTGCGCGCGCGGGCCCGCGAGGTGCCCGCCTCGCACGCCCGCGCGGAGGCGCTCGACGCCATGGGGGAGTCCCGCGCGGCGGCCGACGCGCACGCCGTCGCCACGACCGCCGGCGGCCCGGCGGCCGTCCGCGCCGCCGCCCGCCTGGTCCTCGACGAGGCCGCCCGCCTCGACCCGCCCCTCGTCCTGGACTACCTGGCCCTGGTCGACCCGTCCGACTTCACCGAGATCGGCGACGACTTCACCGGGGAGGCCGTCCTGGCCGTGGCCGCCCGCGTGGGCGGCACCCGCCTGATCGACAACGTCCCCCTGACCTTCGGAACCCTCGGAGCCGCCGCGTGACCAGCACAGGCATACGACTGCACGCGCCCGCGCCCGGGTGGTCCGTCACCGCGGACGTGGTGGTCGTCGGCTCCGGCGTCGCCGGCCTGACCGCGGCCCTGCGCTGCGAGGCCGCCGGCCTGGCCACCGTCGTCGTCACCAAGGCCCGGCTCGACGACGGCTCCACCCGCTGGGCCCAGGGCGGCATCGCCGCGGCCCTCGGCGACGGCGACACCCCCGAGCAGCACCTGGACGACACCCTGGTCGCGGGCGCGGGCCTGTGCGACGAGGAGGCGGTGCGCCTCCTCGTCACCGAGGGCCCCGACGCCGTGCGCCGCCTGATCGCCACCGGCGCGCGGTTCGACGAGGCCGCCGGGGGAGGCCTGGAACTCACCCGCGAGGGCGGCCACCACCGCCGCCGCATCGCCCACGCGGGCGGCGACGCCACCGGCGCGGAGATCTCCCGCGCCCTGGTCGAGGCGGTCCGCGCACGCGGAATGCGCACCGTCGAGAACGCGCTCGTCCTGGACCTCCTCACGGACGCCGACGGCCGCACCGCCGGGGTCACCCTGCACGTCATGGGCGAGGGCCAGCACGACGGCGTGGGCGCCGTCCACGCCCCCGCGGTGGTCCTGGCCACCGGCGGCATGGGCCAGGTCTTCTCCGCCACCACCAACCCCGCCGTCTCCACCGGCGACGGCGTGGCCCTCGCCCTGCGCGCGGGCGCCGAGGTGAGCGACCTGGAGTTCGTGCAGTTCCACCCCACGGTCCTCTTCCTCGGCCCCGACGCGGAGGGCCAGCAGCCCCTGGTCTCCGAGGCGGTCCGCGGCGAGGGCGCCCACCTGGTGGACGCCGACGGCGTGCGCTTCATGGCCGGGCAGCACGAGCTGGCCGAACTCGCGCCCCGGGACATCGTCGCCAAGGGCATCATGCGCCGCATGCGGGAGCAGGACGCCGAGCACATGTACCTGGACGCCCGCCACTTCGGCGCCGCGATGTGGGAGCACCGCTTCCCCACGATCCTCGCCGCCTGCCGCGCCCACGGCATCGACCCGGTCACCGAGCCGGTCCCGGTGGCCCCGGCCGCCCACTACGCCTCCGGCGGCGTGCGCACCGACTCCCACGGCCGCACCACCGTCCCCGGTCTGTACGCGTGCGGCGAGGTCGCCTGCACCGGCGTGCACGGCGCCAACCGCCTCGCCTCCAACTCCCTCCTGGAGGGCCTGGTCTACGCCGAGCGCATCGCCGCCGACATCGCGCGCGGCCGTGCCGGGGACACCTCCCCGGCGCGCGCGCCGCGGCCCCTGGCGCACTCCGGCCGCCCCGCGCACCCCCTCCTCCCCCCGGAGGCCCGCTTCACCATCCAGCGGATCATGACCCGGGGGGCGGGCGTCCTGCGCTCCGCCGCGTCCCTCTCCGAGGCCGCCGACGCCCTCCACCGGCTGCACGCCGACGCGCGCGACGCCCTCGACGAGAACGGCAAGACCGCCGAGCCCGGCGTCGACACCTGGGAGGCCACCAACCTCCTGTGCGTGGCCCGCGTCCTGGTCGCCGCCGCGCTGCGGCGCGAGGAGACCCGCGGCTGCCACTGGCGCGAGGACCGCCCCGAGCGCGACGACGCGGCCTGGCGCCGCCACATCGTCATACGGCTGAATCCGGACCGCTCGCTGGCGACCCGCACCACCGACACCACAGACTTCCCCCCGACCCTCCCTCCCCAGGCCCAGGAGCAGTGACAGCAGTGACCACCCCCGACCTTCCCCTCGTCCCGTCCGACGGCTGCGGCGACGGCTGCGCCTGCGGCGCGGACGACGAGGCGTACCTGGAGTGCGGTCTCGACCCCGCGCTCGCCCAGCTCCTGGCCGACGCGGGCCTCGACCCGGTCGAGGTCGAGGACATCGCCCACGTGGCCCTCCAGGAGGACCTGGCCCACGGCGTGGACGTGACGACGGTCGCCACCATCCCGGAGGACGACGTCGCCACCGCCGACTTCACCGCGCGGGAGGCGGGCACCGTGGCGGGCCTCAGGATCGCCGAGGCGGTCATGTCGGTCGTCTGCACGGAGGAGTTCGAGGTCGAGCGCCACGTGGAGGACGGCGACCGCGTCGAGGCGGGCGAGAGGCTCCTCTCCGTCACCGCCCGCACCCGCGACCTGCTCACCGCCGAGCGCAGCGCCCTCAACCTCCTGTGCCGCCTGTCGGGCATCGCGACGGCCACCCGCGCGTGGGCGGACGTCCTCGAGGGCACCGGGGCGAAGGTCCGCGACACCCGCAAGACCACGCCCGGCCTGCGCGGCCTCGAGAAGTTCGCGGTGCGCTGCGGCGGCGGCGTCAACCACCGCATGTCCCTCTCGGACGCGGCCCTGGTCAAGGACAACCACGTGGTGGCCGCCGGCGGCGTCGCCCAGGCCTTCCGCGCGGTCCGCGAACGCTTCCCCGACGTGCCGATCGAGGTCGAGGTGGACACCCTCCACCAGCTCCGCGAGGTCCTGGACGCCGGCGCCGACCTGATCCTGCTGGACAACTTCACGCCCGGCGAGTGCGAGGAGGCCGTGGCCCTCGTCGGCGGCCGCGCGGCGCTGGAGGCCTCCGGCCGCCTCACCCTCGAGAACGCCAGGGCGTACGCCGGCACGGGCGTCGACTACCTCGCCGTGGGCGCCCTCACCCACTCCTCGCCGATCCTCGACATCGGCCTCGACCTGCGCGCGGTGGAGTAGAGCCATGCTGCTGACGATCGACGTGGGCAACACGCACACCGTCCTGGGCCTCTTCGACGGCGACGACATCGTCGAGCACTGGCGCATCTCCACGGACCCGCGCCGCACGGCCGACGAGCTGGCGGTCCTCCTGCAGGGCCTGATGGGCATGCACCCGCTCCTCGGCGAGGACCTGGGCGACGGCATCGACGGCATCGCGATCTGCGCGACCGTCCCCTCCGTCCTGCACGAGCTGCGCGAGGTGACCCGCCGCTACTTCGGCGACGTCCCCTCGCTCCTCGTCGAGCCGGGCGTCAAGACGGGGGTGCCGGTCCAGTTCGACAACCCCAAGGAGGTCGGCGCCGACCGGATCATCAACGCGGTGGCGGCGAACGAGCTGTACGGCGGCCCGGCGATCGTCGTCGACTTCGGCACGGCGACCACCTTCGACGCGGTCTCCGCGCGCGGGGAGTACGTCGGCGGGGTGATCGCCCCCGGCATCGAGATCTCGGTGGAGGCCCTCGGGGTCAAGGCCGCCCAGCTGCGGAAGATCGAGGTGGCCCGGCCCCGGAACGTGATCGGCAAGAACACGGTCGAGGCGATGCAGTCCGGCATCGTCTACGGCTTCGCCGGCCAGGTCGACGGCGTCGTCCGCCGCATGGCCCGGGAACTCGCCGCCGACCCCGACGACGTGACGGTCATCGCCACGGGCGGCCTGGCCCCGATGGTCCTGGGCGAGTCCTCGGTGATCGACGAGCACGAGCCCTGGCTGACCCTGATCGGCCTGCGCCTGGTGTACGAGCGGAACGTGTCGCGGCTGTAGCGGGCGGCGGGCGTCCGGCACTCCGGGGCGCCCGCGGTCCCGTCCACCCGGGTGGTGCTTTCACGCCGCACCCATCCCTTGCGCGTCGTTTGTCCGATTAGCGTGTATCGTCGCCGCATGCCCACGCCCTACGGATCCCGCGGCGGCCTGGCGTTCGGCGTGGAGGAGCTGCGCGTGCTCCGCCGCGCCCTCGCCCTCGCCCTCCACCCCGCCACCGCCTCGGCCGACGACGTCCAGGACTGCCTCCGCCTCGCCCGGTCCCTCGACGAGGCGACGCGGGAGAGCGCCCGGCTGCGCGCCTTCCTCGTGGCCGACCTCGGCCGTTACCGCGCCGCGCTCCCCGGCACCGCCGCCGGCTACCTCACACTCCTGGAGGAGGCGCTGGGCGCCGGATACCGTCCCCGGCCGGACGACCTCGCGGCCCTGCGGGCCCTGAGCGGCAATCCCACCGCCGCCGCCCTCCTGCACCGCTGCCGGCTCCTCGCCGAGCAGGACGTGCGCGCCCGCCTCGCCGGCCGCACGGCACCCGCGGCCGCCCCCGCCCCCCTTCCCGCCGCCCCCGCCTCCCGCGCCCGTCTCCTCGCCCTGCCCGGAGGCCGGGACGCCGCCACCGAGGACCCCCGGAAGAAGCCCGCGCAGCGGCCGGCCGCGCCCCAGCCCCGCCCCGTGCCCGCCCCCGGCGCGCCGAGGCCCGGCCGCCCCGTCCCCACCCCGGGCGAGGTCTTCCCCCGGCGCAAGCCCACCCCGCCCCCGTCCGGCCGGCGCCTGGCCGCGGGCTGACGCGGCTCGCCCCGCACCGCCCCGCGTCCCGCCCACCCCCGCCCGTCCACCCGCCTCCTCCTGGCTACTCTGGAGCCATGGACTACGTCTCCGCGCTCCTGCCCCCGGCCGTCATGGCCGCTCTCTTCATCGGCGTGATCCGGGTGATCGTGAAGACCCAGGGAGGCGCCAACAAGGCCAAGGAGGACGCGGCCGTCGACGCGGCCCACGCACGTGCGGAGGGCGCCCGGTCCCCCTCCGGGGCCGACGGCTGACCCCACCGGTGACACCGGCGGCCGGCGGCACCCGCCGCGCCGCCGCCCCGGCGCACGGCTCCGGCGCGCCCCGCTCCGCGCGAGTCGTGCGCTTCCTCCGTGCCCGTTCGCGGCCGGCGGCGCCCGCCCGACACGCCGTCGCCCGGATGTCCCACTATTGTTCTGAGTTGTGCCTCGCCCCTTGGGAGAACTCGAAGACGCGGTCATGACGCGGGTGTGGAAGTGGAACCGCCCGGTGACCGTTCGGGAAGTCCTGGAAGATCTTCAGAAGGAGCGGTCCATCGCGTACACCACGGTGATGACCGTCCTGGACAATCTCCATCAGAAGGGCTGGGTGCGCCGGGAGTCGGAAGGCCGGGCCTATCGATATGAGGCGGTCTCCACGCGCGCCGCATACGCCGCCGCGCTGATGAACGAAGCGTGGTCGCGCAGCGACAACGCCGCCGCCGCTCTCGTCGCCTTCTTCGGCATGATGAGCGAGGAACAGCGTCAGGCCCTGAGGGATGCGGTGCGCATCGTCGGACTTCCCGAAACCGCGCGACAACCGCAACCGCCGGCCGAAGCGCCCGGAGAAGCGCAACCCGCCGAGCCCCCGGAAGGCCGGGACGAGAACCCCGACTCCGCGAAGGGCCCGGACAGGCGATAGCGTCCGTTCATGTCAGCAGACAGCTCAGCAGACAGCCCCGAAGTCACCGCTAAAGCCCTCACGGTCCGACGGGCCCGTACCGGCGACGTCCCGGCCGTGCGCCGGCTCCTCGACGCCTACGTCCGCGACGGCATCCTGCTCGACAAAGCGACGGTGACGCTTTACGAGGACATCCAGGAGTTCTGGGTCGCGGAACGGGACGACAACGCCGAGGTGGTCGGCTGCGGCGCCCTGCACGTGATGTGGGAGGACCTCGCGGAAGTGCGCACCCTGGCCGTGAAGCCCGGCCTGAAGGGCGCCGGGGTCGGGCACCAGTTGCTGGAGAAGTTGCTGCAGACCGCCCGCTGGCTCGGTGTGCGCCGTGTTTTCTGCCTGACCTTCGAAGTCGACTTCTTCGGCAAGCACGGCTTCGTGGAGATCGGCGAGACGCCCGTCGACACCGATGTGTACGCGGAGCTGCTCCGTTCCTATGACGAGGGCGTCGCGGAGTTCCTCGGGCTCGAACGAGTGAAACCGAACACCCTGGGCAACAGCCGGATGCTTCTGCATCTGTGATCGCCGGTGATTCCGTGCCGCACCCTTGCCCGGGTTCCCTATGTCCGAAACGCGCACGTTTTCGGGCCGGGGCGGGCGACGGGGCTCCGCCAGGGGTTTGTGTTTTCCCGGCAAAAGCGGTTTGCTTTCCGACGTACTGCAGTAGTGCATATAACAGGGGACGGCGATACGGCGGACGCCGGCACACCCCGGCCCTGAAGTTATCGATGAAAGGAAATCCGGTGGCACAGAAGGTTCAGGTCCTTCTTGTCGACGACCTCGACGGCGGCGAGGCGGACGAGACGGTGACGTTCGCGTTGGACGGCAAGACCTACGAGATCGATCTCACCACCGCCAATGCGGACAAGCTCCGCGGCCTTCTCGAGCCCTACGTGAAGGGCGGTCGCCGCACCGGGGGCCGCGCTTCGGGAGGGCGCGGAAAGGCGCGTGCTTCTTCCGGCGGCAGCCAGGACACCGCGGCCATCCGCGCCTGGGCGAAGGAGAACGGTTACGAGGTCAACGACCGCGGCCGTGTCCCCGCCTCCATCCGCGAGGCCTACGAGAAGGCCAACGGCTGACAGCGGGTCCGTCCGACCCCACGGGGCCGGACGGAAGGCGGTGCGCACCGTGCACGCTCCACCGCGGAGCCGTGGCGCGGCCGGGGCTACGCGTGCGCGCGCCGCAGCCGGACCCGGTGGACCTGCGTCACCACCGTGTTCACCAGCCGTACGAGATCGGGGGCGCCGCCACGGCGCCCCATCGCCGACAGCGTCGGCAGCGAGGCCTCGACCTCGCACCCCGGCTCGGGGGGCCGCAGCCACACGGCGGCCCCCTGTGATCCGTCGTGACCGTGCTCCGGGGGAGGCGGCGCGGGAACGCCGCGGCCGGGCGGCCGGGGGGCGTCCATGAGGCCGCCCGCGCCGATCGCGGCCAGGTCCAGCTCCAGCGAGCCCCACTCCAGCCAGTCCAGCAGCCCCGGCAGTTCCTCCGCGGTGCCCGCGGCCACCAGCAGCCGCATCCTGCGGTCCTGCACCGCCACCGGGAAGCCCCGGCCGGCGTGCCCCAGGCGCTCCAGCGCCGCGTGCCCCGCCTCGGCCGGCAGGTCCAGGACGTCGAAGCGCTCCCCCACCGCCAGGCGCACCGGACGTCCGGGCGCCGTCGGCCAGTCCAGCGCCTCCTCGTACCAGAGCCGGACCTCGTCGTCCGCGTCGGGGGGCCGGCGGGCGGACGGCGGGCGGACGGGCGGGACCGGGGCGGGGAGGGGGCCAACCATGACCGGCGCAACCGCCGGAGGACGCTCCGGGTTACGCTGAGTGCCGACGTGTGTCCGCAGAGTCTCGAACAGGGGGGCGTGGGGAGGCGTGCGGAGGCGCAAGGTTGTTCGCCCGTAGCGGAGGGAAACCGTGCACTCGGCATGGACCGTCCGTAGCAGCGGGTAAGACATCCCTAGTGGGAGGGGGCGACACGCAGGGACGGCGGGGCTTCCGTTCGCCATCGGCGTACTGGCGAAGGGGGTAACTGCCTGGCCTGCGGGAACATCGTCTCGCACCATCGGGTTGGAGCAGATGTCGGCGTTCGGGGTCAGGAGGCCATCGACGGTGTCGGCAGTTGGAATGAGCGGTCCCCGCTTGCGGGACTAAGCTGCGGAAGGACAGGGAGGGGAAGTTCCCCTTACTGCCTGACCGCTCTGAGGAGCGATTAACGATGTTCGAGAGGTTCACCGACCGCGCGCGGCGGGTTGTCGTCCTGGCTCAGGAAGAGGCCCGGATGCTCAACCACAACTACATCGGCACCGAGCACATCCTCCTGGGCCTGATCCACGAGGGTGAGGGTGTCGCCGCCAAGGCCCTTGAGAGCCTCGGGATTTCGCTCGAGGCGGTCCGCCAGCAGGTGGAAGAGATCATCGGCCAGGGGCAGCAGGCGCCGTCCGGTCACATTCCCTTCACCCCCCGTGCCAAGAAGGTCCTGGAGCTGTCGCTCCGCGAGGCCCTTCAGCTGGGCCACAACTACATCGGCACGGAGCACATCCTGCTCGGCCTGATCCGTGAGGGCGAGGGCGTCGCCGCCCAGGTCCTGGTCAAGCTGGGCGCAGACCTGAACCGCGTGCGGCAGCAGGTGATCCAGCTGCTCTCCGGTTACCAGGGCAAGGAGACCGCCACCGCCGGCGGTCCTGCCGAGGGCACCCCCTCCACGTCCCTGGTCCTCGACCAGTTCGGCCGGAACCTCACCCAGGCCGCCCGTGAGTCCAAGCTCGACCCGGTCATCGGGCGCGAGAAGGAGATCGAGCGGGTCATGCAGGTGCTGTCCCGCCGCACCAAGAACAACCCGGTGCTGATCGGTGAGCCCGGCGTCGGCAAGACCGCCGTCGTCGAGGGCCTCGCCCAGGCCATCGTCAAGGGCGAGGTGCCCGAGACCCTCAAGGACAAGCACCTCTACACCCTGGACCTCGGTGCCCTGGTCGCCGGCTCCCGCTACCGCGGTGACTTCGAGGAGCGCCTGAAGAAGGTGCTCAAGGAGATCCGCACCCGCGGCGACATCATCCTGTTCATCGACGAGCTGCACACGCTGGTCGGCGCCGGCGCGGCCGAGGGCGCCATCGACGCGGCCTCCATCCTGAAGCCGATGCTGGCCCGCGGCGAGCTGCAGACCATCGGTGCGACCACGCTGGACGAGTACCGCAAGCACCTGGAGAAGGACGCGGCCCTGGAGCGCCGCTTCCAGCCGATCCAGGTCGCGGAGCCGTCCCTGCCGCACACGATCGAGATCCTCAAGGGCCTGCGCGACCGGTACGAGGCGCACCACCGCGTCTCCATCACCGACGAGGCCCTGGTCCAGGCCGCCACCCTGGCCGACCGGTACATCTCGGACCGCTTCCTGCCGGACAAGGCGATCGACCTGATCGACGAGGCCGGCTCGCGGATGCGCATCCGCCGGATGACCGCGCCGCCGGACCTGCGCGAGTTCGACGAGAAGATCGCCGGTGTCCGCCGGGACAAGGAGTCCGCGATCGACTCGCAGGACTTCGAGAAGGCCGCCTCCCTGCGCGACAAGGAGAAGCAGCTCCTCGCCGCCAAGGCGAAGCGGGAGAAGGAGTGGAAGGCCGGCGACATGGACGTCGTCGCCGAGGTCGACGGCGACCTGATCGCCGAGGTCCTCGCCACGGCGACGGGCATCCCGGTCTTCAAGCTGACCGAGGAGGAGTCCAGCCGCCTGCTCCGCATGGAGGAGGAGCTGCACAAGCGGGTCATCGGCCAGGACGACGCCGTCAAGGCGCTGTCCAAGGCGATCCGCCGTACCCGTGCGGGTCTGAAGGACCCGAAGCGTCCGGGTGGCTCGTTCATCTTCGCCGGCCCCTCCGGTGTCGGTAAGACCGAGCTGTCCAAGGCGCTCGCGGAGTTCCTCTTCGGCGACGAGGACGCGCTGATCTCCCTCGACATGTCGGAGTTCAGCGAGAAGCACACGGTCTCGCGCCTCTTCGGTTCGCCCCCCGGCTACGTGGGCTACGAGGAGGGCGGTCAGCTGACGGAGAAGGTGCGCCGCAAGCCGTTCTCGGTCGTCCTCTTCGACGAGGTCGAGAAGGCCCACCCGGACATCTTCAACTCGCTGCTGCAGATCCTGGAGGACGGTCGTCTGACCGACTCCCAGGGCCGGGTCGTGGACTTCAAGAACACGGTCATCATCATGACGACCAACCTCGGCACCCGGGACATCTCCAAGGGCTTCAACCTGGGCTTCGCCGCCGCGGGCGACACGAAGACCAACTACGAGCGCATGAAGAACAAGGTCTCGGACGAGCTGAAGCAGCACTTCCGGCCCGAGTTCCTCAACCGCGTCGACGACGTGGTGGTCTTCCCGCAGCTGACCCAGGACGACATCCTGCGGATCGTCGACCTGATGATCGACAAGGTGGACGAGCGCCTGAAGGACCGGGACATGGGCATCGAGCTCTCCCAGTCCGCCAAGGAGCTGCTGTCCAAGAGGGGCTACGACCCCGTGCTGGGCGCCCGGCCGCTGCGCCGGACCATCCAGCGCGAGATCGAGGACGCGCTCTCGGAGAAGATCCTCTTCGGCGAGCTGCGCCCCGGTCACATCGTGGTCGTGGACACCGAGGGCGAGGGCGGGTCCCAGACCTTCACCTTCCGCGGTGAGGAGAAGTCGGCCCTGCCCGACGTCCCGCCGATCGAGCAGGCGGCCGGCGGAGCCGGTCCGAACCTGAGCAAGGACGTGTGACCCGCCGGGGATCCGTCTGAGACGAGGAGTGGGGGGGGGGGGGCTTGGGGGGGGGGGGCACCCCGCCGGTGGCAGGGGTTCTGGGGGGTCGTTCCCCCACCCCCTTTGGGGGGGGGGGGGGGGGTCCCACCCTGCGCGG
>NZ_JBVITR010000006.1:0-32833 GCF_055574875.1 Streptomyces sp. NPDC034670 | reverse complement strand
CCCCCCCCCCCTCCTCCCCCCCCCCCCCCCCCCCCCCCCCCCCCCCCCCCCCCCGCGTCCGGGCCGGGTCTTCGGAACGTTCGTCCACCGGCCTTTCGGGAGCCGGCGCCGGCTCCCGCCTCAGCGCGGGTCCACGCTGACGTCCGCGTCCGGGAAGAGCGGCTGGAAGGCGGAGGCCGGGAAGGAGTGTCCGGGCAGGTTGCCCAGGACCACCGAGCGCAGCCCGGGCAGCCGGGACGCCAGTGCGGCGAGGTGCTCGGTGCCGTCCATCCCGGGGACCCGCAGCACCTCGACCCCGGGCAGCTCGGGCATGCGGCCGACGGAGGCCGGCAGGTCCCGGACGACGGACGCGTCCAGGTGCAGATGGGTGAGTCCGGGCAGCGCGGCGACCTCCCGCCAGTCGGCCGCCGTCAGCTCCGCGGTCAGCGGTCCGAGGCCGAGCGTGCGCAGCGCGCCCCAGTGGCCCAGGCCCCGCAGCCCGGTCGAGTCGGTGCTGTGGCGGCCCAGGAAGAGGGAGTCCAGCGGGGCCCCGGCCGGCAGGGCGTCGGTGAGGCCGGCGCCGGGCAGCTCCTGGGACAGGGAGAGCAGGGTCAGGGACGCCAGGGACCGCAGCCCCGTCAGGTCGGTGGGGGAGGCGAGGACGAGCTCGGTGAGCGGCAGCGAGGACAGTTCGCCCAGACCCGTGGTGTCCGAGCAGTCGAAGAGGGACAGCCTGCTCAGTGAGGTGAAGCGCCGCAGCGCGCCCAGTTCCGTCAGGCGCGGGTTCCCGGCGATGCCCAGCGTGGTCACCCCTTCGGGCTCCCGCACGGCGGCCACGATGTCCCCGAGGTCGTGCGGCCCCTCGAAGACCAGCTCGGACCAGGGGCGCATCCGGGCGAGGGCCGCGAGCTGGGCGGGCGACTCGCAGCTGAGGAAGAGGTCCGTGCGGTCGAGGTGGTCCAGCACCTCGGCCGCGTACTCCTCGGTGTCGAACCGGCGCCAGGTCCCCACGAGCTGCCGCCGTACGTCGTGGTCCGGATGGCTCCGGAAGCGGCGCAGCACGGCGAGCGCCCCGTGGGGCTCCTCCGATCCCAGGAACGAGGCGGTGGTCGCGACGCCCAGCGCCTCCTCGTCCGTCAGATCCTCCGGCCCCGGGAGCAGTTCCAGCACCAGCGGACCGGCCTCGGCCAGTTCCCTCGCGGCCTCGGTCGTGCGGGGCGGGATCAGCTCGGCGGCCCGCCCCTCCACCTCCGCCCGCACCGCGGGGTCGAGCGTCGCCGCGTGCTCCAGGCAGGCCAGTGCCAGCAGCGTGAGCCTGGGGGTGCCGTCGGCCAGCAGGTCCCTCAGCACGGAGACCCGTTCGTGCGGCCGGGCGTGCGCCACGGCCATGCGGATGACGTCCTCCCACTGGGCGTCGCCGGCGTGCCCGGTGAGGACGTCGAGGTGGCCCTCCGCCACGGCGTACCGGGCTGCCAGGTAGTCCTGGAAGGTGCGGTGGACGAAGTCCACGACGCCCTCGGCCGGCCGGCGCAGCACCCCGCTGCGCAGCAGGAGGGCGCGCAGGAGCGCCGGCGCGTCCCCGGTCCCGGCCGCCGGCGCCAGCGCGGGCAGCGCGCGCTCCACGATCCTGCCGGCCGCCTCCAGGGTCATCTCGGTCCGGCCGCTCAGCACCAGGGCGTAGGCGATGCGCTGCAGCAGTTCGAGCTTGGCCTCCGTGCCCGGTTCCGGTCCTTCGACCGGGCCCGTGCCGCGTTCCCGGTCGCGCCGGGACAGCAGCATGGTGAGGGCGGCGTCGTACAGCTCCTTGCGTCCGGTGGGCAGGTAACCGCGGCGCTCGCGGTGCAGGGCGCAGATCAGGCCGCACATCAACGGATTGGTGGCGAGGCGGGCCAGGTCCCGCTTGGTGCGCAGGGAGTCCGACAGCCTCTGCTCGTACTCCGGGGCGCGCGCCGCCTCGTGCCAGCGGTGGACGAAGGTGGCGACCCCCGCCCGGTCCATGGGGGCCAGGGACAGTTCCCGGAATCCCTCCCGGGACAGCCAGTCGGCGCGTACGGCGGTGGGGCGGGTGGTCAGCAGCCAGCGGTTGCCGGGGTAGGCGTGGACGAGGCCGCGCAGCCAGTCGCGGGTGCCGTGGCGGTCGGCCGCGGGGATCTCGTCCAGACCGTCGACCAGGACCAGTGCCCGGCCCGCGGTCAGCACGCGTTCCGCCCAGCCGTCCGGCGGGGACAGCGGGCAGCCGACCGCGCTCAGGAAGGCGGCCGGCGCGGGCAGCGGACCGGTGCGGACCAGGGTGCGCAGCGGGAGGACGTACGGGACGTGCGTGCCCTCACGCGCCGCGGTCACCGCCAGCCACTGCACCAGGGTCGTCTTCCCGGAGCCCGCGTCGCCGCGCAGCAGCACCTTGGAGTCCCCGCCCAGCGCCTCGTCGGCCGGCATCCGTCCGCTACGGGCCGGTGAGCCCTCGTCGAGTGCGGCGACCCGGTCGGGTTCCCGGTCGGCGGTCGCCTCCAGCGTCAGGTACGCGACCTCCAGCGGCCAGCGGTCGGGGGAATCGCGCAGGTCGATGCCGTAGATGGTGAGGTGGTCGTGCCGCTCGGCCACGTACGGCAGGTAGCGGCGCTCGAAGGCGGTGTCACGGCCCCCGGGGCGCGGAACGCGGGTGATCAGTTCGTCGACCCGCGCGATGAGTTCGGCCTGTCCCCGGGTCTGCTCCACCAGTGTGCGGGCCACGAAGGTGGAGCGGCGGGTGAAGAACTCCAGGATGTGCAGGCAGGCCCACTCGGTGGCGGAGTCGAGGAAGGCGCAGGCGTCCGCCGACAGCCCGTCGGGGGGCCCGGACCGGCGGTGCAGCCGCCGGGCGAGCCCGTGCGCGCCCAGCCGCACGGCCTGGACGTCGTCCATGTCCAGGTCGCCGAGGGCGAGCAGCCGACGGGCCAGGGCGTCGGTCACGGCGGTTTCCTCGTCGGGCCGGAACGGCCGCTCGCCCGGGGAGGCCGCGGCTTCCGCCACCAGCCGGCCGGCGAGCCGGTGGACCTCCTTCTCGCCCAGCGTGCGCCTCTCGCCCCGGAAGGACACCAGGTCCGTCATGCGGACGGGCTTGTCCACCAGCCCCGCCCCGGGACCGTCCGGCACGAACAGCTTGCGCACCAGCGGGCGGACCAGGCCGGACGCCAGCCTGCCGCCCAGGACCGCGGGCTCCAACCGCCCCACCCCCGTGAACGCGTGTGAGCGTGAACGGGGGTGAGACTACCGGGAGCCGGTTCCCCGGTCAGGACAGCTGACCGCCGTAGTCCGGCAGCTTGAAGGTCCTCTCGGCGTGGCCGCCCGACAGGTCGGTGGGGCTGTTGCCGATGTTGGCGATGATCGTGTAGCCCTTCGACTCGATGGCGGCGCGCTGGGCCGTCTTGTAGTCGGCCACGTTCTTGAAGAGGTCGAGGAGCCCGCGCACGTGGAGCCCGGAGGACTCGTAGCCCGCGTGGTCGAGGTTGTACGCGGTGGGCGCGTGGATGATGCCCGGGCGGGCGGTCACGAAGAACAGGGCGACGCCGCGCTCCTGGGCGTACTCGGCGACCTCCAGGACGGGCGCGTTGGCGGGCTGCGGGAAGCGGAAGCCGAAGTCCGTCTCCAGCGCGGTGTTGTCGACGTCGAGGACGATCGCCTGCTTCTCGCCCGGGCGCGGGCTGGCGATCCGCTGCTTCAGGTAGGGCAGCGCCTGGTCCATGACGGCCCGGCAGTCCTTCTGCCAGGTGTCGTAGTCGACGTCCGCGGCGACGGCCGCGACCGCCGTGGCCGGGACGGCCGCAGGGGCGCCGGAGGGGGTGGCGGCCTCTGCGGGAGCGGTCAGGGCCACCAGGGCCGCGGCCGAGACGGCGGCCACCGATACGCGGCGAGACCAGGGGTGTCGGCTTCTCATGCGGGGGGTCCTCTCACGTCCGGAACACTGTCGACATGTCGTGTGCATGTTCGTCTGCGAGGGTGACGCGAGGTGAACCGTAGGGTTACCGGACGGTAGGCGCATAGAGGCCTGCGCCACATTTCTGGGATGGCCGAACCCGGCCCCCGGTGACATGCCGCACAGGCGGTTTGTCCGGTACTAGCCGAAATAGTGGATAAGCCACGGGATGAAAACGGACATTTAACCCAACCATCTGATCGATCAGCTCTAAATGGTGGGTTTCGTCCGGTAAGGGGCCCCTGTCAAGAGACGTGCATCTCAGTACCGGCCTACGACGTTTCGTCGTAGGTCACACCTTTGCGGCTTTTCGGGCGAAAGGGTTACCACTGAACAGCCACCGAGGCGCGGACCTGTTCGCCGGGTGGTTTTCCTCTGTCCCTCTCCCCCCTGAGGTTCCGATGTCCCAGCGCGTCACGTCCCGTTCCTCCCGTACGTTCCCGATCCGCACCCGCGCGGCCGTGCTGGCCGCCGGCCTGGGCGCCTCGGCCGTGCTGGGGGCCGGGGTCGCGGCCGCCGTCGACACCACGGCCGCGTCCGGCGCCGCCGGTGCCGTCCAGGCGCAGGCCGCCGCCCAGGCCGAGGCCGCGAAGGCCCAGGCCGCGAAGGCCCAGAAGGCCGCCGAGACGAAGGAGGCGGCTCAGGCGGCGAAGGCCGCCCGGACCGAGAAGGCCGTCCAGGCCGCGGCCGCGCAGCAGGCGTCCTGGGTCGACCCGGTGAAGAACTACAAGCTCACCGCGAGCTTCGCCCAGAACGGCGGCATGTGGGCCGCCAAGCACAGCGGCCAGGACTACGCCGTGCCCACCGGCACCCCGGTCCACGCCACCCACGGCGGCACCGTCGTCAAGGCCGGCCCCAACGGCGCCGGCGACGGCCCCGCCTACGGCAACGCCGTCGTGATCAAGCACGGCAACGGCGTCTACTCCCAGTACGCCCACCTGTCGCAGGTCGGCGTGAAGGCCGGCCAGGTCGTCAAGACCGGCCAGCAGATCGCCCTGTCCGGCAACACCGGCAACTCCAGCGGCCCCCACCTGCACTTCGAGATCCGCACCACCCCGAACTACGGCTCGGCGATCGACCCGGTCCAGTTCCTGCGCTCCAAGGGCGTCCAGCTCTGAGCCCCGGGGCTCCGGGATCCGGAGTCCGGGCTCCGTGGTGAACCGAGGCCCCCGGCGGCACCCGCCGCCGGGGGCCTCGGCACGCGCCGGGCCGGCCCCGGTGCCAGGCCCCCGTGCCGCCACCGGCCGCACGGACGGGGAGCGGCGGCCGCGACCGGGCGAGGGCGGCGACGGACCGGGACCGGGCGGCCCCGGCACGGGCGAGGAGCGGTGCCGGCCGGCGGCCCCCTCACGAGGGGAGCACCGGGTAGCTCCCCGTGTTCGTCGGCGCGTGCTCCGGCAGCCACAGCACGGCGACCGCGCCCTCGGGCGGCACGCCGTCCGGCGCCCCCGCCCGCCGTACGTTGCGGAAGGTCAGCCGGGCGCCCAGCACCCGTGCCTGTCCCGCCGCGATGGTCAGCCCCAGGCCGTGCCCGCGGCCGGCCCGGTCGCTGCTGCCGGTGCGGAAGCGGCTCGGCCCCTCGGCGAGCAGGTCCGCGGGGAAGCCGGGCCCGTGGTCGCGGACCCGGACCACCCGGCCCTCGACGGTGACCTCGACGGGCGGCCTGCCGTGCCGGGCGGCGTTGGCGAGCAGGTTGAACAGCACGCGTTCCAGGCGCCGCGGGTCGGTGGTGACCTCCGACTCGTGCACCACGTCCACCGTGACGTCCGGATCCTTCACCGCGACCCGCCGGGAGACGAACTCGCCCAGCAGGATGTCCTGCAGTTCGGCGCGCTCGGAGGCGCCGTCCAGCCGGGCCACCTCCAGGACGTCCTCGACGAGGGTGCGCATGGCCTTGGCCCGGTCCAGCACCAGCTCCGTCGGCCGGCCCGGCGGCAGCAGCTCGGCGGCGGTCAGCAGCCCGGTCACCGGGGTGCGCAGCTCGTGCGCGATGTCGGCGGTGACCCGGCGCTCGGCCTCCAGCCGCTGCCGCAGGGCGTCCGCCATGGCGTCCACCGCGCTGGCCAGGTCGTCGGTCTCGTCCCGGACCACCCCGCCGATGGCCTCCCGCACCCGGACGTCCGTCTCGCCCCCCGCGACCCGGTTGGCGGCGGCGGCCGCCTTGCGCAGCCGCCGCGACAGGTGGCCGCCGACGAGCACCCCGAGCGCGCTGCCGCCCAGGACGACCGCGATCGAGCCGATCACCAGGGCCCGGTCGAGATCCTTCAGGATGTCCGAGCTGCGGTCGGTGAAACCGGAGTGCAGGGACATCACCTGCCCGTTCTTCAGGGGCACCGCCGCCCAGATGTCCGGCGACCCGCCCGGCCGGTCGGCCACGTAGGTCGCCCGGCGGCCCTCCCGGACCTTCCGCCGGAGCTCTTCGGGCAGTTCCGGATCGTTGATCTTGGTGTTGGGGAAGTTCAGCCGCCCGGACAGCTCGTAGTTGCGCTGGGCGATCATGAGGCGCTCGTCGGCGAGGCCGCGCGCGTTGTCCAGCATCGACACCCGGGCCGCGTTGTGCACGACCAGGCTCAGCGCCACCGCCACCAGCGCGCCGACCAGCGCGATGGCCGCGCTGAGCTTCCAGCGCAGCCCCGTGCGGATGCCCGCCCGGTCGACGCAGGCCGCGACCAGGCGCCTGAGGTGTTCCCGCATCCGCCCGCTCAGGCCTTCAGCTTGTAGCCGAAGCCGCGGACCGTCTCGATCCGGTCCTGGCCTATCTTCGTCCGCAGCCGCTGCACGTGGACGTCCACGACCCGGGTGTCACCGCCCCAGCCGTACTCCCACACGCGCTCCAGCAGCTTGTCGCGGGAGAGGACGGTGCCCGGCGCGGAGGAGAACTCCAGCAGCAGCCGCATCTCGGTCGGGGTCAGCGCCACCGGCTCCCCCGCCCTGCGCACCTCCATGCCCCCGGTGTCGACCTCCAGCTCGCCGAAGGCCAGCACGCCCGAGGCGTCCGCGGCGGCCTCCTCGCCCCGGCCGCCGTTCGCCCGCCCGAAGCGGCGCAGCACCGCGCGGATCCGGGCCATGAGGACGGCACCGTCGAACGGCTTGGTCACGTAGTCGTCGGCGCCCGCCTCCAGGCCCAGCACGACGTCGATGGAGTCGGCGCGCGCCGACAGCATGATCACCGGAACCGTCGACTCGTCGCGGATGCGCCGGCACAGGCTGACCCCGTCGAGGCCGGGGACCATGACGTCGAGGAGCGCGATGTCCGGCCGGTCGGCGCGGAACGCCTCCAGGCCGGACAGGCCGTCGGGCTTCGCGGTGACCGCGAAGCCGTCCCGTTCCAGCGCGAGCTGGGTGGCCTCACGGATGACGTCGTCGTCCTCGACGAACAGGACGTGGGTCTGGTCTGCCATCCGGTGCTCTCAGTCCTCGTTTCGGTCTCAAGCCCGCGCGAGCGCTTCCTCCTCGCCCTCCCCACGAAGGACGCGGGGGCCGTGCGGCGGGTTCACCCGTTCACCGGTCCGGGCGGTTCCGCCGGGCCGCGGTGCGGGCCGGCCCTCAGCCCCCGGGCGCCGGCACCGGCTCCGCGCCGCTCACCTTGCCGTAGTCGTTGTGCGTGCGGTACTGCTCGGTGAACCGGCCCGCGGTCCAGCGGTAGGTGACCACGTCCTCGCCGGACGGACTCGACACCGGGTCGCCCCGGTCGTACACCTGCTTGGTCACCACCAGGTCCCCGCGGTCGATCTCCGCGTACACCGGGGGCTCCTCGGCGGCGAACACGTTCGTGTACGCGCCGCCCTCGTCGCGGTACACGTACGAGCCGATACCCACGGCGTCACCGCAGGTCAGCACGTTGACGACGACGTCGTCGGCGGTGCCCCCGGTCAGGTTGCCGTAGCTCACGTCGACGGGGTACTCGTCGGCGACGCACGGCTCGAGCCCCCGCTTGACCTCGGCCGAGACCACCGGGTCGGCCTTGACCAGCCGGACCGCGTTCACCCGGTCGGGGACCGCGGCCGGTGCGCGCGAGGGGACCGCGCCCGCCACCGACTCCGCGTGCGCCGGGCCCTCGTCCCGCGCGCCGGTGCCGCCCGTGCCGCAGCCGGCGACGAAGAGGCCCGCGGCGCCGAGCACGGCCGTCGCCGTGGTCGCCGCCCGGACGGTGACCCGGGACATCATGCATCCCGCGCCGGTCAGGCCGCGCAACGCTCCCGCTCCTCACGCTCCAGCGCGCGTGCGTCCAGCTCGCGTGCCTCCAGCTCCTCGCGGAGCCGGGCCAGCGCCCGGTGCAGCGTGCTCTTGACCGTTCCGGCCGACATGCCGAGGGCGGCGGCCGTCTCCTCCGTGGACATCTGCTCCCAGTGTCGCAGCACCACGACACCGCGCTGCTTCGGGGCGAGCACCTTCAGTACGTCCATCAGCAGGGCACGGTCCGCGTGCTGCTCGGTGGAGTCGTCCACGCAGGCCTCCGGGAGCTGCTCGGTCGGCACCTCCTCCAGCTTGCGGGCGCGCCACCACTCGGTCCGGGTGTTGATCATGACGCGGCGCAGGTAGGCGTCGGCCAGCCGCTTGTCCTCGATGGTCTCCCAGCGGCCGTACGTCCGGACCAGCGCGGTCTGCAGCAGGTCCTGGGCGTCGAGGGGGTCCGCGACCAGGCGGCGGGCGCTGCGCAGCAGCGCGTCCTGCCGGGTACGGATGTACTCCTCGAACTCGAGCACCTCGCCCTGGGCCATCGTGAACCGCCTTCCGCTCCCCGTTGCGGCCCGCGCGAGCGGGCCGGCCGCACTGCCCGTGATCCGTGATCACCGTGCCGTTCCCCGGCACGTGAACGAAGGTACGGAGGCCTTGTCACGGCGCTGTGCGAAGAAGCCCGCGGGCAGCCTGCGGCTGTCCGTCGGTTGTGTAACGGAGGAAGGAACAGGGGGAAGGAACAGGGGGAAGGGGGAGGAGCGGGGAGAACCGGGGGAAACGGGGGAGGGCGGGCCGAAGCGGTGCGGCGGACGAGGAGGGGGCGGGGAGGAGGCGACACGGCCGGCCGGGAACGGGGCCGCGGACGCCCGTACCCGGGTGCGCCGGCGCGCCGCCGGCTCGGCGTCAGCTCAGCGGCAGCCGGTACAGGCCGCCCGGCAGGGGTTCCACCAGGCCGTCGGCGACGAGGCCGTCCAGGGCGCGGGCGCGCTGCACCGGCTCGTGCCACACCCGGTCCAGCGCGGCCTGCGGCACCGGTCCGTGCGTCTCCCGCAGCACGGCCAGCAGCCGCCCGCGGACCTGGCGGTCCGTGCCCGCGTACGTCTGACCCCGGCGCGGCGGGCCCTCGTGGGCCGGCTTGCCCGCCAGGCGCCAGGCGCACTGCGCGGCGATCGGGCAGCGGTGGCACGACTCGTTCTTCGCCGTGCACACCAGCGCCCCGAGCTCCATGGAGGCGGCGGCCCACCGCGCGGCGGTCGACGCGTCCTCGGGCAGCAGCGCGCGGGCGAGCCGGCGCTCGGCGGCGGTGGTGGCGTTCGGCGGGTACTGCACCCCGGTGACGGCGCGGGCGAACACCCGGCGGACGTTGGTGTCCAGCACCGCGTGCCGCTGCCCGTACGCGAACGAGGCCACGGCCGCGGCCGTGTACTCGCCGATCCCGGGCAGCGCCAGCAGCTGGGCGTGATCGGTGGGCACGTCGCCGCTGTGCCGTTCCGTTATGGCGACGGCGGCGCCGTGCAGTCGCAGGGCGCGGCGCGGATAGCCGAGCCGGCCCCAGGCACGGACGGCCTCACCGGGCGCCTGGGCGGCGAGGTCGGCGGGGCGCGGCCAGCGGGCCATCCACTGCTCGTAGACGGGCAGGACCCGGTTCACCGGGGTCTGCTGGAGCATGAACTCGCTGACCATCACCCCCCACGCACCGGCCTCGGGGCGCCGCCACGGCAGGTCCCGGGCGTGCTCGTCGAACCAGTCGATGACAGGGGAGTGCAGCGGCTCACCGAGAGCATGCTCGGGCGCGGAATCGGCGGTGCCGCCGTACGGGGGCTTCGTGGGAGCAGTCATGACCCCTCGATCCTGCCATGCCGGGCCGCGCCCGCGGGGGAGCCGCCACGGCGCGGGGTGGAACCGGGGTCCCGGAGGGTGACGCGGACCCGCCGACCGGCAGCGGGGACGGCCCGGCGGCCGCTCGCGGCGCCGGCGGCGCGGGGCGTGCCCGTCCCACCGACCGGCGTTCGCCGCGGACCGGCCCGGGCAGGACGAGCCGCTCGCCCCCGGGCAGCGGCCGGCCGGCGCGGCCCCGCCCGCCGCCGCCACCGCCGCCACTGCCGCCACCGCCGTCTCCCGGCGCCGGCCCTTGGTCGCCTTCGGCCTGACGGCCGTCGTCACCGGCCGGCCGCACCGCGTCACCGGTGCCCTGCGCAGGACGACGGCGAACCCGCGCCCCTGACCCCCGCCGGTGAGGACGTCGGGCGACTCGCCACCCCCGCCGCCGAGTCCGGGTCGGTGGTGCGCCGGGAACCCGGCGGGAACCGGGGGCGAGGGTCCAAGCACCCGCGTTCACGGCGCGGTCGCCGGGGAACGGCCGGCCACCGCGCGGCGGGCACGCGGCCGGGGACGGGGCGGCGCCGGTGACCGCCCGGCGCGGACGCCCCTTCGTGACAGGGGACTTCAGCACGTCGCCGCACGCGTACGCCACGGCCGTGGCCACCGGCGCGAGGGCCGCGATCGCGAACACCCGTGGGACGGTGCGCCGGGTCCGTCACCGGCCGAGGACGAACGGCGCGACGTACCAAGGGAGTCCGGTCCCGGCCCGGTCCCGGCCGCGTGCCGTGCCCACGGCGGGGTGCCGTGCGCGAAGCCGGTGATGTCGCAGTGGAGGCCGCTGTCCACGAAGTCCGCGGTCACGGGCCGTGGAGGAGAAGCGGGAAAGGTCACGCTCCGCGACCGTCGGGTGCCGTACCTGACGAAGTGCGGGGCCCGCGGGGCGGTTTCCGGAATGATGATCAGGAAAAGATGTGGTCTTGACGGCGGGTGGCACAAGCGAACGCGCTGAACTCTCGTACAGTTTGCGCCGTGGGATCTCTGCGCAATCCGGTCGGGCCGCTTCCCTCCTCCATCTACTGGCGAAGGAGGGTCGTACTCCTGGCCGTACTGGCCCTGTTGGCGTTGTTGATCACCTGGGTGGTCACCGCGGGCGGCGGGGGCGGCGGCGACCGCGGGAACGGGGCCAACGACAAGAATCCCGCGCCGTCCATCACTCCGGGGCCGTCGGGTTCGGGACCGGCGATCAGTCAGGCGCCGGGCGGACGCGACGAGCCGGGATCCGGTGGGTCCGACGGCCCGTCGTCCGGGGGCGGGGGCGACGGGGCGAGCGGCGGCCCCGCGGACTCCGGTGGCGCCGACGGTTCGGGCGGCGGCTCGGACGGCGGTGCGGGGGGCAGCGCGGGCGGCGGTTCCGAGGGCGGTACGTCGTCCGGGGTCGGCGCGGGCGACGCGCTGCCGTCCGGATCCGGCTCCGGGTTGCCCGACTGCACCGCGGCCGCGGTCAAGTTGAGCCTGCGCAGCGCCCGCAACGCCTACGAGCCCGACCGGACGCCCACGTTCCTGCTGACCGCGCGGAACATCTCCGACAGCGACTGCAAGATCGATCTCGGGCCGGGGAAAACGGTGCTGACGATCACTCAGGCGAGCGCCGACGACGCGTACTGGGCGTCGGACGACTGCCCCGAGGGCCCTCGGAGCCTGGTGTTCCGGGTGCCGGCCGGCGAGAGCATCACGTACACCGTGAAGTGGGACCGCAAGCCGAGCGCCGCGCAGTGCGCGACCCCGCCCGCGGGGTCGGCCGGCGCGGGGACGTACCTGGCGGAGGCCAAGGCGCCGGGGTTCGCGAAGGTGCAGACGTCGTTCGTGCTGGAGAAGGACTGAGGCAGGTGGGCGGTGCCGGGCGCCCGGCACCGCCGGACGCGGCGGTACGCGCGCGGCGGTGACCCGCGCGAGGAACTCCGCACGCCTCGCTCGGACTCCAGGCGTGCGGACGGGAACTCAGACGGTACCGACCGGAGTTCAGACGTACCGCCCGGGGTTCAGACGTACCGCTCGAGGATCGAGCTCTCCGCCAGCCTCGACAGGCCCTCGCGGACGCTGCGCGCCCGGGCCTCGCCGACGCCGTCCACCGTCTGGAGGTCGTCCACGCTCGCGGCGAGCAGCTTCTGCAGTCCGCCGAAGTGCTCCACCAGGCGGTCGATGATCGCGCCGGGCAGCCTCGGCACCTTCGCCAGCAGCCGGAAGCCGCGCGGGGACACCGCCGAGTCGAGGGTCTCGGGGGAGCCGGTGTAGCCGAGGGCGCGGGCCACCGTCGGCAGTTCCAGGAGGTCCGCCTGGGGCAGCGCGTCCAGCTCGTGCAGGGCCTCGTCGACCGTGCGGGAGCGCTTGGCGGTGGGCGCGGGGACGTAGTCCCGCACGACGAGTTCGCGCTCCGGTTCCACGCCCGCGATCAACTCGTCCAGCTGGAGGGCGAGGAGACGGCCGTCGGTGCCCAGCTCGACCACGTACTGGGTGATCTCGGTGGCGATGCGGCGCACCATCTCCAGCCGCTGCGCGACCGCCGAGACGTCCCGGACGGTCACCAGGTCCTCGATCTCCAGCGCCGACAGCGTGCCCGCGACCTCGTCGAGGCGGAGCTTGTAGCGCTCCAGCGTGGCGAGGGCCTGGTTGGCGCGGGACAGGATCGCCGCCGAGTCCTCCAGGACCCGGCGGTGGCCGTCGACGTAGAGCGCGATCAGGCGCATCGACTGGGAGACCGAGACGACGGGGAAACCGACCTGCTTGGAGACCCGGTCGGCGGTGCGGTGCCGGGTGCCGGTCTCCTCGGTCGGGATCGTCGGGTCCGGCACGAGCTGGACGCCCGCCCGCAGGATCTTGGACAGGTCGGACGACAGGACGATGCCGCCGTCCAGCTTGCACAGCTCGCGCAGCCGGGTCGCGGTGAACTCGACGTCCAGGACGAAACCGCCGCTGCACAGCGCCTCGACCGTCTTGTCGGAACCGAGCACGATCAGACCGCCGGTGTTGCCGCGGAGCACACGCTCCAGGCCGTCCCGCAGGGCGGTGCCGGGCGCCACGGCGCTCAGCGAGGCGCGCATCAGACCATCGGAACCGGCACTCCCACCGGACTTTCCGGGAGCTGCTGCCCGGTCGTTGGCTGCCACTGCACTCCTCCGGTCGCAGGTTCTGGGGCGCCCCCGTTCTTCAGGGTCTCTCGCCCGGGTCGTGCCGGGCTCGCGCGTCCTGGCACGCGTCCCCGCGGCGGTGTCACCGGTCGTCGGCTTCCCCGAACTCGCGACGAGCTCGAGCAGGGGGGAACCCCCATCGCGTCGACTCCCTCCTCCGCCGTGCGGCTGCACGCGCCAGGCCCCGCTCCCCGGTCCGGCCTGATCCGAACGAGAGGCCCTCACCGCACTCGGTTCGTACGGACGGGCGAGACCTGGGCAAAGTCTACCGGCGGTCCTCCTCCTCCTGGGGGGCCTCTCGGCGACGGGAGCGCGGAAGGACGCGCAGCGCGTCCCCTATGTCCGCGACTTCCAGGACCTTCATGCCCTCGGGGACCCTGCCCGGGTCGCCCGGCACCAGGGCGTGCGTGAAGCCCAGGCGGTGCGCCTCGGCGAGCCTGCGCTGGACGCCCGTGACGCGTCTCACCTCGCCGGCCAGGCCGACCTCGCCGATCGCGACCAGGTTCTTCGGCAGCGGGGTGTCGCTCGCCGCCGAGGCGAGGGCGAGCGCGACGGCCAGGTCCGCGGCGGGTTCCGAGAGCTTCACCCCGCCGACCGTCGCGGAGTAGATGTCCCGCTTGCCCAGGGCGCTGATGCGGCCGCGCTGCTCCAGCACCGCCAGCATCATCGACACGCGCGAGGTCTCCAGGCCGGACGTGGTGCGCCGGGGGGAGGGGATCTGCGAGTCGACCGTGAGCGCCTGCACCTCGGCGACCAGGGGGCGGCGGCCCTCCAGGGTGACCGTCAGGCAGGTGCCGGGCACCGGTTCGTCACGACGGGTCAGGAAGAGCCCGCTCGGGTCCGCGAGGCCCGTGATGCCCTCGTCGTGCAGTTCGAAGCAGCCGACCTCGTCGGTGGTGCCGTAGCGGTTCTTCACGCCCCGGACCAGGCGCAGGCGGGCGTGCCGGTCGCCCTCGAAGTGCAGGACGACGTCCACCAGGTGCTCCAGCAGGCGCGGACCGGCGATCGCGCCGTCCTTCGTGACGTGTCCCACGAGGAGCGTGGACATCCCGCGCTCCTTGGAGGCCCGGATCAGCGCGCCGGCCACCTCGCGGACCTGGGCCATGCCGCCCGGGGCGCCGTCGATCTCCGGGGACGCCACCGTCTGCACCGAGTCCAGGATCAGCAGGGACGGCTTGACCGCGTCCAGGTGGCCGAGGACGGCGGACAGGTCCGTCTCGGCGGCGAGGTACAGGTGGTCGTCGATGGCGTGGATGCGGTCGGCCCGCAGCCGGACCTGGCTCGCCGACTCCTCGCCGGTGACGTAGAGCGTGCGGTGCTCGTCGCTCGCCGACTTGGCCGCCACGTCGAGCAGCAGGGTGGACTTGCCGACGCCGGGCTCGCCCGCGACCAGCACCACGGCCCCGGGGACCAGCCCGCCGCCGAGCACCCGGTCCAGCTCGGGCACGCCGGTGGAGCGGGCGGTGGCCTGGCGGCCGTCGACCTGGCCGATGGGCAGGGCGGAGGTGGTGACCCGCCCCGGGGCCGTCGTGCGGACCGCGGGCGCGCCGTACTCCTCGATCGTCCCCCAGGCCTGGCACTCGGGGCAGCGGCCGAGCCACTTGGCCGTCTGCCAGCCGCACTCGGTGCAGCGGTAGGACGGGCGGTCCTTGGTCGTCTTGGTACGGGCAGCCATGCGAAAAAGGTAGCGGCCCGCACTGACAACGCGATCCGGAGCACCCCCGCGCCCCCGACCGCCCCCGCCCGGCGGCTGCGGCCCCGCCTCCCGGCCGCCCCGCGCTCGCCGGTCCGCGCCGTTCCGTCCCGGGCCCCGGCCCCGCCGCGGCCCGGAAGGCCCCGCCCGCGCGTTCGGACCGGGCGGTTCCCGCGCCCGGTCCGATGAGCGAACGGCACGCGTCCCCGATGTGAGGGATCGTTTCACCCGTACGGATTAAAAGTGCCCGGGGCTCCGTGAGGGGCCGTCCCGGGCCGCCTACGGTCGCCGGATGACGAGCAGTGGCCCCAGGACCCCGACCCGCACGACCGGCACGCACCGGGCGCACCGGGAGGCGCGTGACCGCGGGGCCGCGCGCACGCTGGCGCAGCGGCCCTCCCCGCGCTACGAGCCGTACCTGGACGGCTTGTTCACCTACTGCCTGTCCGTGCTGTGCGACCACGACGCGGCGACCGCCGCCCTGGCCGACGTCCTCCTGCTCGCGGAGCGGCGCGGCCGGCACGCCCCGGAGGCGTCCGGGGACCACAGGGCCTGGCTGTACGCGCTGGCCCGCTGGGCGTGCCTGCGCAAGCTGGCGGAGGCCGGGCAGAAGGGCCAGGCCGGCCATGCCGCGGACCGCGCCGGCCGGCAGCGGAAGGACCGGACCGCCGCCGCCCCGGCCGTCTCCGAGGAGGTCCAGGAGCGGCGTCGGCGGGAACTGGCCCTGCTGGCCTGGCCGGAGGCCGCCGGCACCGCCCCGGAGCAGCGCGAGGCGCTGGAGCTCGCCGTCCGCCACCGTCTCTCCGCCGACGAGGTCGCCGCCGTGCTCGGCATGAAGCCGGCCGCCGCCCGCGACCTGCTCGCCTCCGCGGCCTGCGAGGTGGAGCGCACCCGCGCGGCGCTCGCCGTCGTCGAGACCGGTGCCTGTTCGGGCGTGGCGCACCTCACCGGCGACCACCGGCTCGTGCTCAGCGCCGCCCTGCGCCGGGAACTGGTGCGGCACGTCGACGACTGCCCCCGCTGCCGCCGCACCGCCGGGCGGGCCGTGCCCGGCCGCTGGCCCGGCACCGGCGTCACGCCGGACGCGCTGCCCGTCCTGCTGGTGCCGGGCGCGGCCCTGCACGCCGCCCTGGCCCGCCATCCGCGCGGGCGCACCGCCGCGCCCCGCTTCGACCGGCGCGGCTTCCCGATGGACCCCAAGCACCGCATCGCCCGCAGGGACCGCCTGCGGGCGCGTGCCGTCACGACGACGGTCGTCGCCACCGTGGTCGCCGCGCCCGTGCTCGCGCTGTGGGCCGCCTACCGCGGCACGCCCGTCGGCGAGGGCCAGGACGGCCGCTCGGCCTCCGCGTGGGAGGGCGGCGGCCCCGTCGACCTCGACGGCGAGGGGGCGGGGGGCGGCTACGAGAACACCGGCAACGCCGGCACCCGGCCCGGCCCCCGGTTCGGCGAGGACGGCAAGGCGGACGTGTCCGTGGAGGTCACCGGTGTCCCCGGCGCCGGCCGCGAGGGCGCCGCCACGCTGGACGTCACGGCCGGCCACAGCGGCGACACCACGCTGATCACCCTCACCGCGACGGGCTCCGGGCCGGTCCGCTGGTCCGTGTCCACGGGGGCCTCCTGGCTCTACCCGAACCGGAGCGCGGGGACGCTCGCCCCCGGCGCATCGGTGACGGTCAAGGTGTACGTCGACCACCTCCGCGAGCCGTCGGGGCACTGGAGCGCGACCGTGGCGGTCGCACCCGCCGGCGCGGTCGTCACCATCGCCGGCTACGGCACCGCGCCCGACCCCTCCGGCCCGGGCGGCGGGGGGCCGCTCCCGGGCCGTCCCGGCACCGCGCACCCGGCCACCCCGAGCGACCCTCCTCCGTCGTCGCCCGGCCCGGACCCGGCGCCCCCGGAGCCCGCGCCGAGCGATCCTCCCCCCGGCTCCGGCGAGCAGGAGTCCCCCTCGCCCGGCCCGGAGCACCCGCCCGGCGGGACCCCTCCGGCCGACCCGGCGGAACCGGCGCCCCCGCCCGCGGACGGCGGCGACCCGGCCCCGGCCGCGGCCGCCTCCTAGGGCCGGGGCACCGGCCCGCGGCCGGGACCGGGCCGGGCGGGGTCCGCCGGATGCGGTGCCAGCAGGGGCAGCCGCGAGGCCAGCCGCTCCTCGCACAGCTCGACCAGGCGGTCGTAGCCGGCCTTGCCCATCAGCTCGGTCAGCTCCGCCCGGTAGGAGACGTACACCGGCTCCCCGGCGCCGTGCGCCGAGGTCGCCGAGGTGCACCACCAGTGCAGGTCGTGCCCGCCCGGACCCCAGCCGCGGCGGTCGTACTCACCGATCGACACCTGCAGCACGCGCGTGTCGTCGGGCCGGTCGACCCAGTCGTAGGTCCGCCGGATCGGCAGCTGCCAGCACACGTCCGGCTTGGTCTCCAGCGGCTCGCGGCCCTCCTTGAGGGCGAGGATGTGCAGCGAGCAGCCCATGCCGCCCGAGAAGCCCGGCCGGTTCTGGAAGATGCACGAGCCCTGGAACGGACGGGTCTGGCGGTCGCCGTCCTCGTCCTCCACGACCCAGCCGTTCCGGGTGCCCTCCGCGTGGTGCTGCCAGATGTCCGGGGTGAGCCTCGCCACATGCCCGGCGACCCGCTTCTCGTCGTCCTCGTCCGAGAAGTGGGCACCCAGGGTGCAGCACCCGTCGTCCGCGCGGCCCGCCTGGATGCCCTGGCAGCCGCTGCCGAAGATGCAGTTCCAGCGAGAGGTCAGCCATGTCAGATCGCAGCGGAAGACCTGTTCGTCGTCCGCCGGATCAGGAAACTCCACCCACGCGCGGGCGAAGTCGAGACCCTTCTCGTCGTCCGCCGGGGGCGCCGTCGGCGCCCCCGGCGCGGTCACCCGCGAAGGATCCACGGCCGGTTCGACCTTCTTGGGTCGCTTGTCCGCCTTCTGGTCCTTCGCCTTTTTCGTCTTTGGCACTCGTCCAGGGTAAGTCGCCCGCGCTCCCGTCCGGGACCGGCCCGGGCACCGCACGGATCGCGCCCGGGGCGGCAACGCGCCGCGGGACGCGCAGTAGCGTTCCGTACATGAGACTCGGTGTCCTCGACGTGGGTTCGAACACGGTGCACCTGCTGGTGGTCGACGCCCACCCCGGCGCGTGCCCGCTGCCCGCGCACTCGCACAAGGCCGAACTGCGCCTCGCCCAGCTCCTGGACGCCGACGGGGCCATCGGCCCGGAGGGGATCGACCGGCTGGTCCGGGTCGTCCGCGAGGCGCTGCGGGCCGCCGAGGACAAGGGCGTCGAGGAGCTGCTGCCGTTCGCGACCTCCGCGGTGCGCGACGCGGGCAACGCCGACGACGTCCTCGCCCGGGTGCGCGAGGAGACCGGGGTCGAGCTGCAGGTCCTCAGCGGCGCGGAGGAGGCCCGGCTCACCTTCCTCGCCGCCCGCCGCTGGTTCGGCTGGTCGGCCGGGAGGCTGCTCGTCGTCGACATCGGCGGCGGCTCCCTGGAGATCGCCTACGGCATGGACGAGGAGCCCGACGCCGCCGTGTCGCTGCCGCTGGGCGCCGGCCGCCTCACCGCCGCCCGGCTGCCCGGCGACCCGCCCGGCGCGGACGACGTCCGCGCGCTGCGCCGCCACGTGCGCACCGAGATCGCCCGCACGGTCGGCGAGTTCAGCCGCCTCGGCGCCCCCGATCACGTGGTGGCCACCTCCAAGACCTTCAAGCAGCTCGCCCGCATCGCCGGCGCCCCCGGCACCGCCGAGGGCCCGTACGTCCAGCGCGAGCTGAAGCGGGAGTCCCTGGAGAGCTGGGTGCCCCGGCTCGCCGGCATGACCGCCGCCGAGCGCGCCGAGCTGCCCGGCGTCTCCGCGGGCCGTGCGGGCCAGCTGCTCGCCGGGGCCCTGGTCGCGGAGGGCGCGATGGACCTGTTCGGTGTGGAACGGCTGGAGATCTGCCCGTGGGCGCTCCGCGAGGGCGTCATCCTGCGCCGCCTGGACCACATGGGGCCGGCGCGGCCGTGAGCGCGGGCGGGCCGGCGGGACGGTTAGCTCGCTCACACACCGGCCCGGCGGGCGGGCCGCCCCGGAGGCGGGCGAGCGGGCCCCTGCCCTGCGCACACGCGGCTCCGGCGGCGGCGCGGGGCCCTGGCCGAAGCCGGTCGTCCGCCGCCCGTCCGCCGATCGCACCCCGTACCCTGTCCCTCGTGGCAGAACCAGCGGTGCGCATCCCGGATGCGAAGGTCGCCCTGTCGACGGCCTCCGTCTACCCGGAGTCGACGGCGACGGCCTTCGAGATCGCCGCGCGCCTCGGGTACGACGGCGTCGAGGTCATGGTGTGGACCGACCCGGTCAGCCAGGACGTGGAGGCGCTGCGCAGGCTCAGCGACTACCACCGCATCCCCGTCCTGGCCGTGCACGCCCCCTGCCTGCTCATCACGCAGCGCGTGTGGTCCACCGACCCCTGGACCAAGCTCCAGCGGGCCCGGGCCGCCGCGGAGAAGCTCGGCGCGAGCACCGTCGTCGTCCATCCGCCCTTCCGGTGGCAGCGGCAGTACGCCCGCGACTTCGTGGACGGGGTCTGGCGGATGGCGAACGAGACGGACGTGCGGTTCGCCGTCGAGAACATGTACCCCTGGCGCTACCGCGACCGTGAGATGCTCGCGTACGCCCCCGACTGGGACGTGACCAAGGAGGACTACCGCCACTTCACGATCGACCTCAGCCACGCCTCGACCGCCCGCACCGACGCCCTGCAGATGATCGACCGCATGGGCGACCGCCTCGGCCACGTCCACCTCGCCGACGGCCGGGGCTCGGCCAAGGACGAGCACCTGGTGCCCGGCCGCGGCGACCAGCCCTGCGCCGAGGTGCTGGAGCGCCTCGCGCTCGGCGGCTTCGACGGCCACGTCGTCATCGAGGTCAACACCCGCCGCGCCATGTCCGGCGCGGAGCGCGAGGCGGACCTGGCCGAGGCGCTGGCGTTCGCCCGGCGGCACCTGGCCTCCGCCTCCTCCGCCTCGTCGGCGGGCCGGGTCCCGCGGCGATGACCGGCGTCACCGCGAGCGGCGGCCCGGACGCGTCCGCGCGGCCGGACGCCGCCACCCGGCGCCGCGGCCGCCCCCCGCGCACGGAGTCGGCCGGCACCCGCGACCGCATCCTCGCCGCGGCCCGCGAGGAGTTCTCCGAGCGCGGGTACGAGAAGACGTCCGTCCGGGGCATCGCCAAGGCGGCCGGGGTCGACTCCGCGCTGGTGCACCACTACTTCGGCACCAAGGAGCAGGTGTTCGAGGCGGCCGTCGAGGTCGCCTTCGCGCCCGCCCTCCAGGGCCGGGACGCGGTGCTGGAGGGCCCCCTCGACGAGGTGGGCGAACGGATGACCCGGATGATCATCGGGCTCTGGGAGAACCCGGTGACCCGCACCCCGCTGCTCGCGATCGTCCGCTCCGCCGTGAACAACGAGACCGCGGCCGCCGTCTTCCGCCGGCTGGTCGCCACCCAGCTGCTGCGCCGCATCGCGGGACAGCTCGGCGTGCCGGACGCGGAGCTGCGCGCGGAGCTCGCCGCCGCGCAGCTGGTCGGGATCGCCATGGTCCGGTACGTGATCAAGGTGGAGCCGCTGGCCTCGGTGGACGCCGAGCAGATCATCGAGCGGGTGGCGCCCGTGGTGCAGGGACACCTCACGGGTCGTTGAGACCGGTATCTCGCATTTCGGACAGCTCGTCCCGCTTCCTGGATGACCGGCGTACGCTCGGTGCCAGTCAGAACTCTCTGGCCGGCACTCTTCGAAGAAGGTCTAAGGAGCGAGCGACGATGCCCGAGCTGAGGTCCCGCACAGTCACCCACGGCCGCAACATGGCGGGCGCCCGCGCCCTGATGCGTGCCTCCGGTGTACCGGGCGCGGACATCGGCCGCAAGCCGATCGTCGCCGTCGCCAACAGCTTCACGGAGTTCGTCCCCGGCCACACCCACCTCGCGCCGGTCGGCCGGATCGTCAGCGAGGCGGTCGTCGAGGCCGGCGGCATCCCGCGCGAGTTCAACACGATCGCCGTCGACGACGGCATCGCGATGGGCCACGGCGGCATGCTCTACTCCCTCCCCTCCCGCGACCTGATCGCGGACAGCGTGGAGTACATGGTCGAGGCGCACCGCGCGGACGCCCTGATCTGCATCTCCAACTGCGACAAGATCACGCCGGGCATGCTGAACGCGGCCCTGCGGCTGAACATCCCGACGGTCTTCGTCTCCGGCGGCCCGATGGAGGCCGGCCGGGCCACCCTGGTCGACGGCACGGTCCGCACGCTGGACCTGATCGACGCGATGGTGGAGGCGGCCAACGACCAGGTCTCCGACGCGGACGTGCTGCGCATCGAGGAGAACGCCTGTCCGACCTGCGGCTCCTGCTCCGGCATGTTCACCGCCAACTCGATGAACTGCCTCACCGAGGCGATCGGCCTGTCCCTCCCCGGCAACGGCTCGGTCCTGGCCACGCACACGGCCCGCAAGCGGCTCTACGTCGACGCGGCCCGCACGGTCATGGACATCACCCGCCGCTACTACGAGCAGGACGACGACTCGGTCCTGCCGCGCTCCGTCGCCACCTTCCAGGCCTTCGAGAACGCGATGGCGCTGGACATCGCCATGGGCGGCTCCACCAACACGATCCTCCACCTGCTGGCCGCCGCCCAGGAGGCCGAGGTCCCCTTCGGCCTGACCGAGATCGACGCCCTGTCGCGCCGGGTGCCCTGCCTGGCCAAGGTGGCGCCCAACGTCGCCAAGGACCGCACGTACTACATGGAGGACGTGCACCGCGCGGGCGGCATCCCCGCCCTCCTCGGCGAACTGCACCGCGCGGGTCTGCTCAACGAGGACGTCCACGCGGTCCACAGCCCGTCCCTGGCCGACTGGCTGAAGACCTGGGACATCCGCGCCGGCTCCCCCTCGCGGGAGGCGGTGGAGCTGTGGCACGCGGCCCCGGGCTGCAAGCGCTCCGCCGAGGCCTTCTCCCAGTCCGAGCGCTGGGAGGCCCTGGACGAGGACGCCGAGGGCGGCTGCATCCGCTCCGCCGAGCACGCCTACTCCGAGGACGGCGGCCTGGCGGTGCTGCGCGGCAACCTCGCGGTCGACGGCTGCGTGGTCAAGACGGCCGGCGTCGACGAGTCCATCTGGACCTTCGAGGGCCCGGCGGTCGTCTGCGAGTCGCAGGAGGAGGCCGTCGAGAAGATCCTCACCAAGCAGGTGCAGGAGGGCGATGTCGTCGTCATCCGCTACGAGGGCCCCAAGGGCGGCCCCGGCATGCAGGAGATGCTCTACCCGACGTCCTACCTGAAGAGCCGCGGCCTCGGTAAGGCCTGCGCCCTGATCACCGACGGCCGCTTCTCCGGCGGCACGTCCGGCCTGTCCATCGGCCACGCCTCCCCGGAGGCGGCCTCCGGCGGCACCATCGCCCTGGTCGAGGACGGCGACCGCATCCGCATCGACATCCCGAACCGCTCGATCGAGCTCCTGGTCGACGAGGCGGAACTGACCCGCCGCGAGCAGGCGCTGGACGGCCGGTACGCCCCGAGGAACCGCGACCGCAAGGTCTCCGCGGCCCTGAAGGCGTACGCGGCGATGGCGACCAGCGCGGACAAGGGCGCGGTGCGGGACGTGAGCAAGCTGGGCTGACCGCCCGGCCCGCCGCCCGCCGGGGTCACCGGTCGACCGGGGTCACCAGTCGGCCGGGGCGCGCCCCGCCACGCCGAACACGGTCCCGTCGGGCGCACCGGCGTAGACGTGGCCGCCCGCGAGCACGGGCGCGGGCAGCGCGGCGGGGACCCGGTCGGAGTCGGCGCCGAGCCGCGGCCGGGTCTGCCCGAGCAGCCTCCCCCGGCGGGCGTCGACGCCCAGCAGCCGCCCGTCGGGCGCGGTGACGTACACGTTCCGTCCGTCGGAGACGGGCTCCGAGCCCCGGCTCACGCCCGTCTCCAGCCGCCACCGCTGCTTCCCCGCCGCCATGTCGACGGCCACCAGCGAACCGCCCGCACCCATGAGGTACACGGTCTCCCCGTGCACGCCGGCCTCCGCCTGCGCGACCGGCACGGGCAGCGTCACCCGGCGGACGGCCCCGGTGCCGGGCGTGTAGCGGAGCACGGCCGTCGCGTCCCCGTGCACGGCGCCGCCGGCGAGGAGGTACACGGCCCCGTCCGCCGCCCCCACCGGCGTCAGCGACCCTTCCAGTTCCGCGTCCCACCGCACGTCACCCGTCGCCGGATCCACCGCGGTGACCCGGGTCCCGCTCCCGTCCCCGGACGGACTCGTCGCGTACGCCGACGGCTCCCCGGACTTCCCGGGCTCCTTGGACTGCCCGGTCTCCTCGGCGAACGAGGAGAAGTACGGCACGGCCTGCCCCGGGATCCGGTGGGACCACCTGGTCTCGCCCGAGGCGCCGTCCACGCCGGTGACCGTCCCGTCGGCGCGGGTCAGCAGGAGCATGTCGCCGACCGCCCGCACCCCCTCGTACGCGGGCACGTCCTTCCGCCACACCGGCTCGCCCGTGGCAGGGTCGAGCGCCTCCAGGTCACCGGTCCGGTCGAGGGAGGGCTGGACGAGGCCGCCCGACACGACCGGGGGTTCGCTGCGCGTCGTCCCCGCGACGTCGTGCCGCCACAGGGTGCGGCCGTCGGCCGGATCGAGGGCGAGGACCAGGCCGGGCAGCGCGCACAGCAGCCCCCGCGTCCCGTGCGAGCACTGGGGCGTGCCGCCGCCCTCCGAGGCGGGCACCGCCTCCCACGCGCCGAAGCCGCCCGGCGTGCTCCGTGCGGCGCTGGTCTTCCGCGCCGGTTCCGTCTCCGTGCCGCCGCCGGACACCTGCACCGCCGTGAGCCCGCCGAGCACGGCCAGGCAGAGCGCCCCGGCCACCAGGACCGCCCTCCTGCCCGGACGCGGTGCGGGCCGCTCCCCGGGTGCGTCCGCCACGGGCTCCGGCGCGGCCTCCTCCCGTGCTTCGGGTGACCGCGGCGCCGGTACGAACACCTGCGTGTCGTACGTCGCCGCCACCGACCGCAGCTCCCGCATCAGCTCGTCCGGCGTGGGCCGGTCGCCGGGCTCCTTGGCGAGACACCGCAGCACCAGCGGCGCGAGCGACTCCGGTACGCCGGTCAGGTCGGGCTCGTCGTGCACGACCTGGTAGGCGACGACGTACGGGCTGTCGGAGTCGAACGGACCGCGTCCCGTCGTCGCGTGGACCATGAGCGAGCCGAGGGCGAACACGTCGGCCGCGGGGCCCACTTCCCGGGGCCGCCGGAACTGCTCGGGCGCCATGAACGGCGGTGTGCCGATCAACTTCCCGGTCTCGGTGCGCAGTTCGCTGTCCCTCGGCCGGGAGATGCCGAAGTCGATGACCTTCGGCCCGTCCTCGGCGAGCAGGACGTTGCTCGGCTTCAGATCCCGGTGCACGACCCCGACCCGGTGGATGTCGCGCAGCGCCTCCGCGAGCCCGGCCATCAGCCGACGCGACTGGTCCGGGTCCATGGGCCCGTTCCGCTTCACCTGCTCGGAGAGCGTCGGGCCGGGGATGTACAGGGTGGCCATCCAGGGCCGCCCGCCCTCCGGATCGGCGTCGACGACGGGCGCCGTGAAGGCCCCGCTCACCCGCCGCGCCGCAGCCACCTCCTGCCGGAAACGCCCCCTGAACTCGGGGTCCATGGCGTACCGGGCGTGCACGACCTTCACTGCGACCCGCATCCCCGAGGTGCTCCGGGCCAGGTGCACGACGCCCATGCCGCCCGAGCCCAGACAGGACTCCAGACGGTAGTGACCGGCGTACTCCGGAAGTTCCGCTTCCGCGCCCGCTCCGGCGTTCCTCTGTGGCGCCATGGGACCACCCCCGTGCTGTTCGTCCGCGCGCGCGACGCTCGGAGCCTAGTCGATGGCGCGTGCGGGACCGAGGCGGCTTGCCCGCCTCCGGGTGCGAGTCGGGAACTGGTGTTTCATTGTGTGTTCCAGGGGAATCAACGGGGCCCCACGACAGTCGTGGGGCGCAACGGGGGAGGTTCTTCCATGTCCGTCGACCAGACCCGGGACATCGCGGGCGGGGACAAGAGGGCGGCCGCGGAGGCCGTCACCACGGCGGCCGCGACCGCGAGTTCCTACCCGGTGGCGCCGGGCCACCGGCTGAACGTGCGCAGCGGTCCCGGCACCGGCTACTCGATCGTGCGGGTCCTGCCCGAGGGCTCCAGGGTCGCGATCAACTGCCAGACGCCGGGCACCCGGGTGACGGGCCCGTACGGCACCTCGAGCATCTGGGACAACATCGGCAGCGGCCAGTACGTCTCCGACGCCTACGTCCGCACCGGCAGCGACGGGTACGTCGCCCCCCGCTGCTGAGGGCTGTCCCTTCTCCGAGGAGGCGCCGGCCGGGGGAGCCGAGGACGGGCTCACCGGTCGGCGTCCCCGGCCGCGGTCCCGGGGAGCGCTGGCTTTCGCCGGGCGTGAGCCGGCGCGGGCTCGCGGACGGGCTGCTCGCCGTCCACGACCGCCTCGTACGAGCAGGGGAGACGCGTACCGCCGCCCCGGTTCGTCGACGTGGCGGACGGATGAGGAAGTCCAAGGACGTCGCCCGCCCCGGGCCGGCCGTCGGCCGGAACGCCCGGGGGACGTTCGCCGGGTACGCCGCCGAGGAGATCCGCTGGGCCGGCGCCGTACGACCGGGCCTCGGGGCTTCATCCGGAGCCGCGGGGCCCGGCAGGGGAGGGGGACCCGCGTGCGCACGCGGGGGAGGGGACACAATCGACCCGTGAGCGCAGCAGAGAACGACACGAGCGGTACCCCCGCCGGCCCGCAGCCCGAACCCATCCGCTTCTTCGGCACCACCTGGGTCGACCACTCAGGCGGCTACACCGCCCGCCGCGTCGGCGTCTGCGTCGGCTCCCTCGCCGCCGCGGCCGTCTCCTGCTTCGTCCTGCGCCTCGCCTACCAGGGATTCCGGATCGCCGACGTCGGCAACTTCGTCGTGGTCCTCATGGTCGTGATGTTCGCGATCTGCAGCGCGCTCGCCTTCGGGCACACCTGGGAGGCGTTCAAGCGCCGCCCCGACCCCGCCCGTCAGGCCTCCCTGCGCGGCCTGCTGGCCATCGGTTTCGTCGGCTCCCTCCTCGCCTACTTCTTCCGCTCCCTCACCGAGGCCCCGGGCGAGAAGCTCCACCGCGCCGAGTACGACAAGGCCCGCGAGGACTACGAGAAGCGCACCACCCGCCGCTCGGGCGACCCGTCGAAGAAGCGCCGCCGCTCCTGACACCACCGGAAACCCCGGCCGCCACGGCCGTACGACGACACCCGGGACCGACCGGGTCACCCGCGCCACCCGGGCCCACTCCTTCAACGCGGCCGCCGCCCGGTACGCCGCCGACCGCCCTCCTGCCCGCCCGCCCCCTTCGACGCGATCGAGGAGCTGACCGACCGCCCCCTCGCCGGCTCCCGGGCCGTGGACGCCGGCGCCGGCACGGGTGTCGCGACCGCCCGTCTGCACGCGCGCGACGCCCACGTGACCGCCGTCGAACCCGGCGCGGGCATGGCGGCCGAGTTCCGCCACACCCTCCCCGACGTGCCGGTCGTCCGGGGCGACGGCAACGCCTTCCCCTCGCCGACCACCGCGCCGACCTCCTCACCTGCGCCCAGGCCTGGCACCGGACCGACCCCGCCCGCGCCGTCCCGGAGGCGGTACGGGTCCTGCGGCCGGGCGGCGCGCTCGCCCTGTGGTGGAACACCGACGCGCTCGACGTGCCCTGGATCGCGGAGGAAGCCGAACGCACCGCACGCCCCTTCGGCGTGAACCTCGCCGCCGAGCGGCGCAACACCAACGCCCGCGCCGCCGACCCCGCCGGCCTCCCGCACTTCACCCGCCGGGAGATCCGCTGGAGCCGCCGCGTCCCGCTCGACGCGCACCTGGCCAACGTCGGCAGCCACTCGGTCCTGCTCGTGCACGGCGAGGAACGCACCGCCGCCTTCCTCACCGAGCAGCGCGAGCACCTCACCGCGGCCTTCCCGGACGGCACCGTCGAGGAGACCTACGACGTCGTCCTGCTCGTCGCCACCGCCCCGCCGTCACCTCCGCGCGGCACCGCCGGACCGGCCACCGCCACCGCTTGACGCGGCCCGTCCCCGAGAGGATTATTCATCACATGATGAATTACTCCTCCGAGCCGCCGCGTCCGGACGCCCCGCGAGGCGACGAGGGGCGCGGCGACACCGCCCCGGCCGTCCGCGCCCGGGACCTCACCGTCGTCCGAGGCCCCCGCACGGTCCTGCACGGCCTCGACTTCACCGTCCCGCGCGGCCAGATCACCGGACTCCTCGGCCCCTCCGGCTGCGGAAAGTCGACCCTGATGCGAGCCGTCGTCGGCACCCAGGCCAAGGTCACCGGCGCCCTGGACGTCCTCGGCCTCCCCGCCGGCCACCCCACCCTGCGCACCCGCATCGGCTACGTCACCCAGGCCCCCTCGGTCTACGACGACCTGACCGTCCACCAGAACCTCGACTACTTCGCCGCGATCCTCCACCCCCGCCGCACACGTGCCGACCGCCACCGGGACGTGGCGCGCGTCCTCGCCGACGTCGACCTCACCACCCACGCCGACGCCCTCGCCGGCAACCTCTCCGGCGGCCAGCGCAGCCGCGTCTCCCTCGCCGTGGCCCTCCTCGGCACCCCCGAACTCCTGGTCCTCGACGAACCCACGGTCGGCCTCGACCCGGTCCTGCGCCGCGACCTCTGGCAGCTGTTCCACGCCCTCGCCGCCGAACGCGGCACCACCCTGCTGATCTCCTCCCACGTCATGGACGAGGCCGAGCGCTGCCACCGCCTCCTGCTCATGCGCGCGGGCGAGATCCTCGCCGACGACACCCCCGACGCACTCCGCGCCCGCACCGGCTCCGAGACCGTCGAAGCGGCCTTCCTGCACCTGGTGGACGCGGCGGTCGCGGCAGGCCGCACGAAGGAGACCACCCGATGAGCACCACCCGCCCGGCCACGCCCGCACCGGCCCCGACCGGCGCCCTGAACCCCTCCCGCACCACCGCCACCGCGGCCCGGGTCCTGCGCCAGCTGCGCCACGACCCCCGCACCATCGCGCTGATGCTGCTCATCCCCTGCCTGATGCTGCTGCTGCTCCGCTACGTCTTCGACGGCAGCCCGCGCACCTTCGACAACATCGGCGCCTCCCTGCTCGGGATCTTCCCCCTGATCACGATGTTCCTGGTGACCTCGATCGCCACCCTGCGCGAACGCACCTCGGGCACCCTCGAACGCCTCCTCGCCATGCCGCTGGGCAAGGGCGACCTCATCGCCGGCTACGCCCTCGCCTTCGGCGCCCTCGCGATCGTCCAGTCCGCCCTGGCCACGGGCCTCGCCGTGTGGTTCCTGGGACTCGACGTCACCGGCAGCCCCTGGCTGCTCCTCCTCGTGGCCCTGCTCGACGCCCTGCTCGGCACGGCCCTCGGCCTGTTCGTCTCGGCCTTCGCGGCCTCGGAGTTCCAGGCGGTCCAGTTCATGCCCGCTGTGATCTTCCCCCAGCTCCTCCTCTGCGGCCTGTTCACCGCGCGCGAGAACATGCACCCCGTCCTGGAGGCCGTCTCCGACGTCCTCCCCATGTCCTACGCCGTCGACGGCATGAACGAGGTCCTCCGGCACACCGACATGACCGCCGCCTTCGTCCGCGACGCCCTGGTCGTCGCCGGCTGCGCCCTGCTGGTGCTCGGCCTCGGCGCGGCGACCCTGCGGCGCAGGACGGCGTGACGGCCGGGGAACACCACCGTTCCGCCCACCGGACACCACCCGCCCTCCGAGGCTCCGGGTGCGAGGATGAACCAGGACGACGCATCCCCCCGGAGGGCATCCCCAGCCATGACGCAGAAAGTCGCGGTCCTCGGCACCGGCAAGATCGGCGAAGCGCTGCTCAGCGGAATGATCCGCGCGGGCTGGGCCCCCGCCGACCTCCTGGTCACCGCCCGCCGCCCGGAACGGGCCGAAGAACTCCGCACCCGCTACGGGGTCACCCCGGTCTCCAACCAGGAAGCCGCCAAGACCGCCGACACCCTGATCCTCACGGTCAAGCCGCAGGACATGGGCGCCCTCCTCGACGAACTCGCCCCGCACGTCCCCGTCGACCGCCTGGTCGTCAGCGGCGCCGCCGGCATCCCGACCGCCTTCTTCGAGGACCGCCTCGCCGCGGGCACCCCCGTGGTCCGCGTCATGACCAACACCCCCGCCCTCGTCGACGAGGCCATGTCGGTCATCTCCGCGGGCCAGCACGCCACCGCCGACCACCTCGCCCACGCCGAGGAGATCTTCGGCGCCGTCGGCAAGACCCTCCGCGTCCCCGAGTCCCAGCAGGACGCCTGCACCGCCCTCTCCGGCTCCGGCCCGGCGTACTTCTTCTACCTGGTCGAAGCCATGACCGACGCCGGCATCCTCCTCGGCCTGCCCCGCGACAAGGCCCACGACCTGATCGTCCAGTCCGCGATCGGCGCCGCCACCATGCTCCGCGACAGCGGCGAGCACCCGGTGAGGCTCCGCGAGAACGTCACCTCCCCCGCCGGCACCACCATCAACGCCATCCGCGAACTCGAGAACCACGGCGTGCGGGCGGCCCTCATCGCCGCCCTGGAAGCCGCCCGCGACCGCAGCCGCGAACTGGCCTCCGGCACCAAGGACTGACCGCGCCGACCCGCCCGGGGGCGGATCACCCCGCCGCGTCCAGCACCTCCCGGGTGGTCACCACCCGCGCGAAACCGCCCCCGTGCAGGGACACCGCCGACGCCCGCGCCACCTCGTCCGCACTGAGCCGCCAGCCGAACGGCCCCTCCAGGTCGAAGGTGTACGTCGCGTCGAACGCCACCACCACGTCGTACCCCAGGTTCCCGCCCATCCGGGCCGTCGTCTCCACGCACATGTTGGTCTGGATCCCGGCCAGCACGAGCTGCGAGATCCCGGCCCCCCGCAACCAGGCGTCGAGATCGGGCGAACCGTAGAACGCCGAGTTCACGCTCTTCGTCACCAGCAGCTCCGCACCCCCCTTCCCGCGCCGCTCCGCCACGTACTCCTTGAAGCCGTTCCCCTCGTGACCCGCCCGCAGCGGCGAGGCCGGCTCCGACGAGTCGTGCCGCACGAAGACGACCGGCCGGCCCGACGCCTGCCACACGTCGATCAGCGACGCGATGTTGTCGTCCGCCCCCGGGTTGTTGCGAGGCCCCCAGAAGGCACGCTCCTCGAAACCCTTCTGCACGTCCACGACGACCAGCGCCGCGTTCTCCGCGATCTCCATGCCCACGATCCTGCCGCCGGCCCCCTCCCGTTCCCAGGGGGCCGAAAGACATCGATCGATGGTTTACTGCCGCCGTGAAGCAGGCCTACCGCGTCGCCCTGGTCGCCTTCCCCGGCATCCGGGCCTTCGACGTCTCCGTCCTCACCGAGGTCTACGGCCCCGACCGCACCGACCGCGGCGCCCCCGCCTTCGAACTGCGCCGCGTCGCCACCGACACCGCCCCCGTCCGCATGCGCGGCGGCCTCCGCCTCCACCCCGACCGCACCCTCGGCTGGCTGACCGAGGCCGACCTCGTCGTCGTCCCGGGCCTCGACGACCACCTCACCCCCGCACCACCGCCCGTCCTCGACGCCCTCCGCCGCGCCCACGCCCGCGGCACCACCCTCGCCGCGCTCTGCGGCGGTGCCTTCACCCTCGCCCAGGCCGGCCTCCTCGACGGCCGCCGCGCCATCACCCACTGGAACCTCGTCGAGCTGTTCCGCGCGCACCACCCCCGGGTCACCGTCGTCCCCGACGCCCTGTTCGTCGAGGACGGCAACATCTGGACCGCGGCCGGCACCGCCGCCGGCATCGACCTCTGCCTCCACCTGGTCCGCACCGCCCACGGCGCCGAAGCCGCCGCCACCATCGCCCGCTCCATGGTCACGGCCCCCTTCCGCACCGGGACCCAGGCACAGTTCATCGAGCACCCCACCCCCCGCGCCGACCGCGACGCCGACGCCCTCGCCGCCGTACGCGAGCACGCCCTGCGCCACCTCCACGAACCGCTCACGGTCGCCGATCTGGCCGCCCGCGCCGGCATGTCCCCGCGCACCTTCGCCCGCCACTTCGCCGCGGCGACCGGCACCACTCCGCTGCGCTGGCTCCTCGACCAGCGCATCGCCGCGGCCCAGCGGCTCCTGGAGCGCACCGACCTCCCCATGCCCGAGGTGGCCCGCAGAGCCGGCTTCGGCAGCGAGGTCACGATGCGCCAGCACTTCGCGTCGCGCCTCGCCACCAGCCCCCGCGCCTACCGAGCGGCGTTCAGCGCGGCCGCCCCGGTGTCCGAGCCCGCCGGCAGCAGCCCGATCGCCCGGTAAGCGGCATCCACGGTCGGCCGGGACATGGCCCGCGCCCGCTCCGCGCCGTCCCGCAGCACTCCCTCCACGTAACCGGGGTCCGCGCACAGCTCCCGGTGCCTGTCCCGCACGGGCCTCAGGACCTCGACCACCGCCTCCGCGGTGTCCTTCTTCAAGGCGCCGTACGACGCGTACGCACCGCCCAGCGCCTCCGGGTCCCCGCCCGAGCACGCCGCGAGGATCTCCAGCAGGTTGGCCACCCCCGGCCGTGACTCCCGGTCGTACACGACGTCCCGCCCGCTGTCGGTCACCGCCCGCATGACCTTCTTCCGCACCACGTCCGGCTCGTCCAGCAGATAGACGATCCCCGGTCCCGTGTCGTCGCTCTTGCCCATCTTCACCGTCGGGTCCTGCAGGTTCATCACCCGCGCCGCCACCGTCGGGTGCGTGGCCCGCGGCACCGCGAACGTGTGCCCGTACCGCTGGTTGAACCGCGTCGCGAGATCACGCGTCAGCTCCACGTGCTGCGTCTGGTCGTCCCCGACCGGCACCTCGTCGGCCCCGTACGCCAGGATGTCCGCCGCCATCAGCACCGGGTACGTCAGCAGCGACAGCCGCACGCTCCCGCCCCGCCGCTGCTCCCGCGCGGCCTTCTCCTTGTACTGGATCATCCGCCGCATCTCGCCGTCCGTGGCCACGCACTCGAGCAGGTACGACAGCCGCGCGTGCTCGTCCACGTGGCTCTGCACGAACACCGTGCACAGCTGTGGATCCAGCCCGGACGCCAGCAGCAACGTCGCCGCCTGCCGGCTCAGCCTGCGCACCCGGGCGGGGTCGTGGTCCACGGTCAGCGCGTGCAGATCGACGATGCAGAACAGCGCCTCCGCCCGGCGCTGGTCGACGGCGGCCCACTGCCGCATGGCTCCCAGGTAGTTCCCCAGCGTCAGGTGCCCGGTCGGCTTGATCCCGCTGAAGACCCGTGTCATCTCTTCTCCGTCTCCCGGTCGGGGCCGCCGTCCCGGCCGGCCGCCCCTCGGAGCCCCGGAGGAGAAACAAGAACGGCCGCCGAGGCGGCGGCCGCTTGAGTGCATACGTAAGCTCGGCCGCCGTCAGGCGGCCCACCAGAACTGGCAGTACGTACGCGTCGTCATACGGGCCAGCGTAGCCCCCGGATGCGTCGATGCCGAGGGTTGACACGGCTCGACCGGATGCGTAGTGTCCTCCGGGTTGCCCGACGTGAGCGCCGACTCCGGTCGGTCCCCGGGCGGCCATTCCGCAACACCACTCCTGCTCGACGACAGACGTCCGTCTGCGCGTCGTGATCATTGGTGTGCGTATTCGCGGAATGAGGAATCCGCGTTCGAAAGGGCGCAGGCTCCCGATTAGCTCGGAAGCCGGGAATCCGTTAAGGTCTCACTCGTCGGAACGGCCCAACGGCCGGGAAGACGCCCCCCTCTGACGGGGAGTCGGACACCGAAAGGGTCTGCTAGAGTCGGAACCGCCGGAAAGGGAAACGCGGAAGCGGGACCCCGGAAAGCACCGAGGAAACCGGGCCGGAAAGGTCTGGTAGAGTCGGAAACGCAGGACCGAAGGGAAGCGCCCGGAGGAAAGCCCGCGAGGGCGAGTACGAAGGAAGCGTCCGTTCCTTGAGAACTCAACAGCGTGCCAAAAGTCAACGCCAGATATGTT
>NZ_JBVITR010000005.1:252489-255561 GCF_055574875.1 Streptomyces sp. NPDC034670 | reverse complement strand
ACCCTCGCGACCTTCGCCGTCCTCGACCTGGTCCTGTTCTTCCTCGCCTTCGAGACGGTCCTCGTCCCGATGTACTTCCTCATCGCCCGCTGGGGGGGGGGGGGGGGGGGGGGGGGGGGGGGGGGGGGGGGGGGGTCCCCCCCCCCCCCCCCCCCCGCCCCCCGCGACCGCTGCGGCCGCCACCGGAGAGAATGAGCCCCGTGCGCTACCGCATCCTCGGCACCACCCAGGCACTCCGGCCCGACGGCAGCGCCGTCCCCGTCGGCGGGGCGCGGCTGCGTGCGCTGCTGACCGTGCTCGCCCTGCGGGCCGGCCGGACCGTACCCGTACGCCTGCTGGTCGACGAGATCTGGGACGGCGGACCGCCGGCCGACGCCACGGGAGCGCTGCAGGCCCTGGTCGGACGGCTGCGCCGGGTGCTCGGCGCGGACGCCGTGGCCCTGGCCGACGGCGGCTACCGGCTCACCGCCCCGCCCGACGACGTCGACCTGCACCGTTTCGAGCGGCTGACCGGCCAGGGCCTGCGCGCCCTGGCCGACGGGGACCCGGCCCGGGCGGAGGCCCTGCTGGACGACGCCCTCGCCCTGTGGCGCGGGCCCGCCCTCGCCGACCTCCCCGACCGCACCGCCGAGGCGGCCCGCGCCGAGGCCCGGCGCCTGGACGCGCTGCGCGCCCGCCACACCGCCGGCCTCGCCCTCGGCCGGGCCGAGCGGTCCCTGCCCGAGCTGACCGCCCTGTGCGACGCCCACCCCCTCGACGAACCCCTCCAGGCCCTGCGGCTGCGCGCCCTGCGCGACACCGGCCGCACCGCCGAGGCGCTGGCCGCCTACGAGGACGTGCGGCGCCTGCTCGCGGACCGTCTCGGGTCCGACCCCGGCGCCGAACTGCGGGCGCTGCACGCCGAGTTGCTGGAAAGCGGGCAGGACCCCGTGGCCGGGGCCCGGGGGAGCGCGCCACCGGGCAACCTGCGGGCCCGGCTGACCTCGTTCGTCGGCCGCGAGGCGGACATCGAGGCCATCCGCGCGGACCTCGCCGCCGCCCGGCTGGTGACCCTCCTCGGGCCGGGCGGGTCCGGGAAGACCCGGCTGGCGCAGGAGGCCGCCGAAACCGTGCGGCGGACCGTCCCCGACGGTGTGTGGCTCGCCGAACTCGCCCCGGTCGACGATCCCGGCGCCGTCCCCGAGGCCGTCCTCACCGCGGTCGGCGCCCGGGAGACCGTCCTGTACGGGGCCGGCGCCGAGGGCATGCGGGCCGTCGCCGACCGGCACGACGACCCCCTGGACCGGCTCGCCGAGCACTGCGGCCGCCGCCGCATGCTGCTGATCCTGGACAACTGCGAGCACGTCGTCGACGCCGCCGCCCGGCTCGTCGAGACGCTGCTGCAGCGCTGCCCCCACCTCACCGTGCTCGCCACCAGCCGCGAACCCCTCGGGGTCCCGGGGGAGCTGCTGCGTCCGGTGGAGCCGCTGCCCGAGCCGGTCGCGCTGCGGCTGCTCGCGGACCGGGGCGCCGCCGCCCGCCCCGGCTTCCGCACCGACGCCGACGCCGACACCGCGGCGGCCTGCGCCGAGATCTGCCGCCGCCTCGACGGACTGCCGCTCGCCGTCGAACTCGCCGCCGCCCGGCTGCGGATGCTCACCCCGCGCCAGATCGCCGACCGGCTCGACGACCGCTTCCGGCTGCTCACCACCGGGAGCCGCACCGTCCTGCCCAGGCAGCAGACCCTGCGGGCCGTCGTCGACTGGTCCTGGGACCTGCTCGACGAGGACGAACGCGACGTGCTGGGCCGGCTGTCGGTCTTCGCGGGCGGCTGCGACCTCGCCGCCGCCGAGGCCGTGTGCGGCCCGGCCGCGCTCGAGGCGCTCGGCTCCCTCGTGGACAAGTCCCTGGTGGTGGCCGCGCCCTCGGGCGACGGCGGGATGCGCTACCGGCTCCTGGAGACCGTCGCCGAGTACGCGGCCGAGCGGCTGGACGAGGCGGGAGGGCGCGCCGGGGCCGAGCGGGCGCATCTGACGCACTACCGCGAACTCGCCCGCACCACCGACCCGTCGCTGCGCGGCCCGGACCAGCTCGCCGCCGTCGGACGCCTGGAGCGCGAGTACGAGAACCTGCGCACGGCCCTGCGCCGCGCCCTCGTCCTGCGCGACGAGCAGGAGGCGCTGTGCCTCACGCTGTCGCTGGCCTGGTACTGGCAGATGCGCGACCTGCGCGTCGAGGCCCGCAACTGGTGCCGCGAGGTCATGGCCCTCGGACCCGACCCCTTCACCGAACCGGTCCGGCCCGCCGCGCCGGTGCGGCGGCGCTGCACCGACGCCCCGCCCCCGATGACCGGGGAGGTCCTCGCCGAGGCCCGGCGCGGTGTGCACCTGACCCACATGGCCTGCATGGACACCGAGCTGGACGACTGGCAGACCCCGCGGGCGCGGCACCGGCTGCGCGTCATCGCCGCGAGCTACGAGCCCGGCCTGCCGCAGCTGTGCCGTCCGCCCGGCATGTTCTGGTCGTTCGCCGTGATGCTGAGCGGCGACATGGCCAGGCTGCGCACGGCCGTCGACGCCGCCGTCCGCACCTGCCGGGACACCCCCGGGTTCGAGTGGGAGCTGGCCGCCAACCTCCAGATGCGCGCCAACCTGCTCGCGAACCGCAGCGACTGGGCCGGGGACGCGCGGCGGGACGCGGACGAGTCCCTGGAGATCAACCGGCGCCTCGGTGACGCCTGGGGCACCGCCGAGGCCCTCTCCGCGCGGGCCGAGGCGCGGGAGCGCGGCGGTGAGTACGCGGCGGCCGCCGCCGACTACGAGGAGGCGATCGAGCACGCCGAACGCCTCGGCGCCCGCGCCCAGGTGGCCGTGCTCCGCGCCCGGCTGGGCAGCGTGCTGCTGGAGGCGGGGGACGCCGGGCGCGGGGAGCGGCTGCTGCGCGACGTCATCGACCAGGAGCGGGGGGGGGGGGGGGGGGGGGGGGCCGGCCCCCCGGCCCTTCCTTCCCGGCTGTCCCGGCAAGTCGGGGGGGGCAGGCAAGCGCAGGAGGAAACTCGGGCTCTTCTCCCAGAGGTTTTCACCTTCTCCCCCC
>NZ_JBVITR010000005.1:242080-252479 GCF_055574875.1 Streptomyces sp. NPDC034670 | reverse complement strand
AGCATGGTGGGGACTCCCTCCCCCTCTCCCCCCCCCCTCCCCCCCCCCCCCTCCCCCCACCCCCCCCCCCCCCCCACCCCCCCCCCCCCCTCCCCCCCTCCCCCCCCCCCCCCCCCCCCCCGGCTCTTCCTGGCCGGCTGGCTCGGCACGGTCGGGCGGACCGGCGAGGCACGGGAGCAACTGCGGCTGCTGCGCCAGGAGTTCCGCATCGCGCACTACGTCGTCTTCGACGCGTTCATCCTCGGGGCCGAGGGCTGGCTGGAGGTGGCCGACGGCCGCGACGAGCAGGGGCTGGTCATGATCCGCGAGGCGCTCGAGCGGGCCGGCGACCCGGTGTCCGCGGCCATCGCGCCCCACATGGGCACGTCGTTCCTCACCATGGGCGCCGCCGCCCTCGCCGGGGTCGACGGCGGGCGCCGCGCCCGTGACGCGGCCCGCTGCCTCGGCGCCGCCGACGCCGGGCTGCCGCCCGGGCACGTCGCCACGCGCGCGGAGCGCGAGGTGCGCGAACGCGCCGAGCGGCGGATCCGGGCGGCCCTCGGCGACGCGGCGTACGAGTCCGCGTACGCCGAGGGCGGCGGCCTCCCCCCGGAGGAGGCCGTCGCCCTGCTCGGACCGGCGTGATCAGGTCTTCGTACGGAACTTGTGGACGGCCACCGGCGCCATCACCGCCGTGATCCCCGCCGACCAGGCCAGGGTCAGCCACAGGCCGTGCGCGACCGGGCCGCCCACCATCAGCCCGCGTGCGGCGTCCGCCAGCGCGGACAGCGGGTTGACCCGGGTGAAGGACTCCAGCCAGCCCGGCATCGACCGGGGCGGCGCGAAGATCGACGAGCCGAACTGCAGCGGCATCAGCACCAGGAAGCCCATGGCCTGCACCGACTGCGCGTTCCTCATCACCACGCCCAGGGTGAGGAAGACCCACATCAGGGCCGAGCCGAACGCCACGGACAGCCCCACGGCGGCGAACAGCCCCGGCCAGTGGGTGACGTCGAAGCCGACCAGGACACCGACGACCAGGAGGATCGCGGTGGCGATCAGCATGCGCAGCACCTCGACCGCGATCTTGGCGAACAGCACCGAGCCGCGTCCGATCGGCAGCGACCGGAAGCGGTCCATGACCCCGGTGTTGAAGTCCTGGTTGAACCCGGTGCCCACTCCCATGGCCATGTTCATGCCCATCATGGCCATCAGGCCGGGCACGATGTACTGCACGTACGCCTCCTGCCCGCCGCCCAGCGACTGCCCGATCGAGCCGCCGAAGACGTACACGAACAGCAGGGTGAAGACGATCGGGAACAGCACGGCGTCGAACATCGACTCCGGGTCCTGGCGGATCCACAGCAGGTTGCGGCGCACCAGCGCCCCGGTGTGCCGCAGATGGGCGCGCAGCGGGATGCGCGCGTCCGGGCCCGGGCCCGTGGTGGTGAGGGGGGCGGTGGCGCTCATACGGCGGCCTCCTCGCGGATCCCGGCGGGCACGGCGTCCTGCGGGGCGCCGGCGCGGTGGCCGGTGAGGGACAGGAACACCTCGTCCAGGCTGGGCAGTTCGGTGGTGAGGGAGCTGAGGGTGACCCCGCGCGCGGTCACCGCGCCGACCACGGCGGTCAGCTGCTCGTCGCTGAGGATCGGCACGAGGACGGCGCCCCGCTCGGTGTCCACGGTGGTGCCGGCGAGCCCGGTGATGCCCAGCTCGTCGAGGTCGCGGGCCAGCGGGCGCAGCCGCAGCGGGTCGGCCGGGCGGATCCGCAGCGTACGGCCGCCCACCTTGGCCTTCAGTTCCTCGATGCCGCCGTTCGCGATGACCTTGCCGCGGTCCACGACGGTCAGCTCGGAGGCGAGCTGCTCGGCCTCCTCCATGTACTGGGTGGTCAGCAGCACGGTGACACCGTCCCCGACCAGCCGCTTGACCTCGTCCCACACCTCGTTGCGGGTGCGGGGGTCCAGCCCGGTGGTCGGCTCGTCCAGGTACAGCACGGCCGGCCGGCCGATCATGGAGGCGGCCAGGTCGAGCCGGCGCCGCATGCCGCCGGAGTACGTGGCCGCGGGGCGCCGGGCCGCCTCGGTGAGCGAGAAGCGCTCGAGCAGGCCGTCGGCGCGGGCCCGGGCCTCCTTGCGGGACAGGTCGAGCAGCCGGCCGATGAGGTACAGGTTCTCCCGGCCGGAGAGCTTCTCGTCCACGGAGGCGTACTGCCCGGTCAGCCCGATCACCCGGCGCAGCTGCCGCGGCTGGCGGACCACGTCGTACCCGGCGACGACGGCCCGTCCCGCGGTCGGGGCGAGGAGCGTGGACAGGATCCGCACCAGCGTGGTCTTGCCGGCCCCGTTCGGCCCGAGCACCCCCATCACGGTGCCCTCCCGCACGTCCAGGTCGACGCCGTCCAGCGCCCTGGTCCCGCCGTAGTGCTTGACCAGCCCCCGCACGGTGACGGCGCTGCCCGTGCCGCCGGCTCCTTCGTCTGTTCGCGTCATGGCACCGAGGCTGTCAGCCGCCGCCGACAGGCCGCCGACAGGCCGCCGACGGCCCGCCGACGGCGCGGGCCCCGCCGACGGGGGAGGATCGGCGGGGCCGGCCGTCGTACCGCGGTGGCTCAGTGGACGGAGTGCTCCTCCTGCGGGAACGTCCCGCCGACGACGTCCTCGGCGAAGGCCTTCGCCGCGCCGCTCATGACCTCACGCAGGTTCGCGTACTTCTTGACGAACTTCGGCACCCGGCCGCCGGTCAGCCCGAGCATGTCGGTCCACACCAGCACCTGCGCGTCCGTCTCCGGCCCCGCGCCGATCCCGACGGTCGGGATGTGCAGGGCCCGGGTCACCTCGGCGGCCAGCTCCGCCGGCACCAGTTCCAGGACCACGGCGAAGGCGCCCGCGTCCTGGACGGCCTTGGCGTCGCGCAGCAGCTGCTGGGCCGCCTCCTCGCCGCGCCCCTGCACCCGGTAGCCCATGGCGTTCACCGACTGCGGGGTCAGCCCGATGTGCGCCATCACCGGGATCCCGGACTCCACCAGCAGCTCGATCTGCCGGTGCGAGCGCTCCCCGCCCTCCAGCTTGACGGCGCCGACCCCGGCCTCCTTCACCAGCCGGGTCGCCGAGCGCAGCGCCTGCACCGGGCCCTCCTGGTACGAGCCGAAGGGCAGGTCGGCCACGATCAGGGCGCGCGAGGTGCCCCGCACGACCGCGGCGGACAGCATGGTCATCTCGTCGAGGGTGACGGGCACGGTGGTGTCGTACCCGAGGTGGCAGTTGCCCGCCGAGTCGCCGACGAGCATCACCGGGATGCCGGCCTCGTCGAAGACGGACGCGGTCATCGCGTCGTAGGCGGTGAGCATGGGCCACTTCTCGCCGCGCTCCTTGGCGGCGGCGACGTCGCGGACGGTGATGCGGCGGGTCCCCTTGCCCCCGTACAGCGCCTTGCTGCCGTCGGAGGGGCTCGGACCGGAGTTCTGGGCAGCCGGAAGCTGCGTCATGGCAACGGCTCCTAACACGTCATCTCGAGGCGCCCTGACGGCGTCCCCGGATCACGTCCATGGTGGCACCTCGGCCCGGCGAGGACCAGAGGAACCCCCGCCGGTTCTCCCCGCACGGCGTCCGCGGCCCCGCCGTCCCCCCCGCCGGGGGAATGGGCCGAACGGTCGCAATCTCCCGGCGGATCCCGGCATTGGGAGTACCGATACGAGACGGTCTCGTATCGGAAATCACTAGCCTGGGCCGCATGACCACTCCTGCCGCCCCCGTCCGCCGGGTCCCGGAAGCCGTGCACCGGCGCCGCTGGGCGATCCTCGGTGTCCTGATGACGAGCCTGCTGGTCGTCGTCCTGGACAACTCGATCCTGAACATCGCCATCAAGACGATCTCCACCCCCGCCCCCACCGGCCTGGGGGCCACCCAGAGCGAGCTGGAGTGGGCGATCAACGCCTACACCCTCGTCTTCGCGGGCCTGCTGTTCACCGCGGGCCTGCTGGGCGACCGGCTCGGCCGCAAGAAGGTGCTGATCGGCGGGCTCGCCGTGTTCGGCGCCGGCTCGGCACTGGCCGCGTTCTCCGGCTCCCCGGCCGAGCTGATCGGCTACCGCGCGGTGATGGGGCTGGGCGCCGCGTTCGTCATGCCGGCCACCCTGGCCGTCCTGATGAACGTCTTCGAACGCGACGAGCAGCCCAAGGCCATCGGCGTCTGGACCGGCGGCGTGGGGGTCGCCATCGCCATCGGCCCGATCACCGGCGGCGCGCTGCTGGAGCACTTCTGGTGGGGCTCGGTCTTCCTCGTCAACGTGCCCGTCGTGCTGCTCGTCGTCGCCCTGCTGCTGTGGCTGGTGCCCGACTCCCGCGACCCGGCCCCCGGCCGGCTCGACCCCGTCGGCGTCGTCCTGTCCGTGGCCGGACTGGTCCTGCTGGTCTACGGCGTCATCAGGGGCGGCCGGCTCGCCGACTTCACCGACCCCACGGCGCTGGCGGCCATCGGCGCCGGTCTCGCCGTGCTCGCCGCCTTCGTCCTGGTCGAGAAGCGCAGCGACCACCCGTCCGTCGACGTCGGGTACTTCCGGAACAAGGTCTTCTCCGCCGCGGTCGCCGCGACCGCGCTGGTCTTCTTCGCCCTGATGGGCGTGACGTTCTTCTCCGTCTTCTACCTCCAGAGCGTGCGCGGCCACACGCCGCTGCAGACCGGTCTGCTGCTGCTGCCGATGGCCGTCGCCCAGATGATCTTCGCCCCCCGGACCCGGCTGCTGGTGGACCGCTTCGGCCACCGCGCCACCACCACCGGCGGCCTGGTGCTGCTCGCGGCGACCCTGGCCGCGTTCGCCCTGCTGGACGCGGACACGCCGCTGTGGTTCTTCGAGGTCGTCCTCTTCCTGATGGGCATCGGCACCACCCACGTCATGACGCCGGTCAACGTCGTCGTCATGCAGACCCTGCCCCGCGAGAAGGCCGGCTCGGCCTCCGCGCTCAGCAACACCTTCCGCCAGGTCGGCGGCGCCCTCGGGGTCGCCGTGCTCGGCTCGGTGCTGTCCGCCGCCTACCGCACCGACATCGAGGACGAGCTCGCCCTGCTGCCGTCCGGCGCACGCCACGCCGCCGGCGAGTCCATCGAGGCCACCCTGGCCGCGGCGGACCGGCTGGGCGCGCGCGGCGAGGCCCTGGTCACCGCGGCCGACGCCGCGTTCCTGCACGCGATGCACGTCACCGCCCTGTGCGGAGCGGGCATCGCGGTCCTCGGCGCGGTCGTCACCGCGCTGTTCCTGCCGGGCCGCCCCCCGGCGGCCGGCGGGGAGGAGCGGGACCGGGAACTGGTGCCGGCGGCGGACCGGTGACCCCCGCCCGGTGGACCCTCCCCACCGGGCACCGGGGAGAATCGCCCCAGCGCACGAGAGGAGGCGGTGCCGTGAGCCCGGCCGGCACCGGCCCCGCGCGGGGCCGTCCCCGCAGCGAGGCCGTCGAACACGCCATCATCGAGGGGGTGATGAGGCTCCTGGAGGACGGCGTGCCCCTCGCGGAACTCTCCGTCGAGCGCATCGCCCGCACCGCCGGCGTCGGCAAGGCCACCATCTACCGCCGCTGGAGCGGCAAGGAGGAGCTCTTCGTCGACATCGTGCGCGCCGCCGAGCCCCCCGACCCCGAGTTCCCCGGCACCTGCCTGCGCGACGACCTCGTCGTCCTGCTGGAGTCCCTGCGCCGGCGCGCCCTGGCCAACCGGACGTCGGTGCTCCTGCACAACGTGCACGCCCAGATGAAGAGCAGCCCGAAGCTCTGGGCCGCCTACCACGACACCGTCGTCCTGCCGCGCCGCAGACTCGGCCTGGAGGTACTGCGCCGGGGCCGGGAGAACGGCGAACTGCGCACCGACGTCGACCTGGAGCTGCTCAACGACATCGTCGTCGGCCCCGTCCTCCTGCGCACCGTCATGCGCCCCGACGCCGACCTGCCGGACGACCTCGCCGAGCAGGTCGTCGACACCCTGCTCCAGGGCCTGCGACCCGTCGGGCCGCGTCCGTAGGGGGAATCCGGCGACCGCCCCGATGTGCGCGTTCCGTCACAGAACTCGCTTTCCGCGCCCCCGCCCGGAACTCCCCGAGCGGTCCCGCACGTCCTCGCACCCGTACGGCAGGAAAGGAACCGATCATCCCCTAGGGTCATACGGACACGGGGGAGACGGTATGCACGGCAAGGTGTGAGGCGACGGTATGGCGCAACAGGCGTACATGACGGAGACGGATCCCGGCGGTTCGGAGCCCGGCCGCCGGACAACCCGGCTTCGACGTCTGCTCGACCGCCTGACCAGAGGCTGGCGCGGCGACCGCCGCGTCTGGCGCCGGGGCCTGGTCCTGGCCGCGTGCGCGGCCCTGCTGTCCCTGGTCATGCTGGCCCACGCCCACATCCCGAACCGGGTGGGCAACCTGGGCAGCCTCCTGGAGACCTTCCTCCCCTGGCTGGGCCTGTTCGTCCCGCTCCTGCTGCTGCTGGCCCTGCTCCGCAGGTCGGCGACGGCACTGATCGCGACCGTCCTGCCCGCGGTGGTCTGGGTGAACCTCTTCGGCGGCCTGCTCACCGACAAGACCGCCCCCGGCGGCGACCTCACGGTGGCCACGCACAACGTCAACGCCCAGAACCCGGACCCGTCCGGCACCGCCCGCGACGTGGCCGCCGCGGGCGCGGACGTCCTGGCCCTGGAGGAGCTGAAGGCCTCGGCGGTCCCCATCTACGAGAGGGCGCTGGCTCAGACGTACCCGCACCACGCGGTGGTCGGCACGGTCGGCCTGTGGAGCAAGTACCCGCTGAGCGACGTGGAGGCCGTCGACATCCGCCTCGGCTGGAAGCGCGCGATGCGCGCCACGGTGACGGCCCCCGCCGGGCAGGTCGCGGTCTACGTCGCCCACCTCCCCTCGGTCCGGGTGAAGCTGGAGGCCGGCTTCACGGCCCGTCAGCGCGACAAGAGCGCGAACGCCCTGGGCGAGGCCATCGCCGCGGAGCCCCTGAGGAACATCGTCCTGCTCGGCGACCTGAACGGCACGATGAACGACCGCGCCCTGCACGCCGTCACCTCCCAGATGCGCTCCACGCAGGGCGCCGTGGGCAGCGGCTTCGGCTTCAGCTGGCCGGCCTCGTTCCCGATGGCGCGGATCGACCAGATCATGGTCAAGGGCGCCGAGCCGGAGAGCTCGTGGACCCTCCCGGCCACGGCCAGCGACCACCTCCCCATCGCGGCCCGCGTGAAGATCACCACACCGGACGACTGACCCCACGGCGGGAACCGACAACGACGTGCGCCCGGCGCCCGCCCGCGGCGGGAACCGGAAACAGCCACGGGCGCCCGCGCCCGCCCGCGGCGGGAACCGGAAACGGCCGTGGGCGCCCGCGGACGCCCGCGGCGGGAAGGGGACGGGGCGGGGGTGTCCGCCCGCAGCGGCCGGCGCGTCCCTCACCACCCCCGAGAAGTCACCGCCGTCGCGCCGGACCGAGGACGGACACCCCCGCCCCGGCCCCGACCCCACCGCCACCGCAGGCGCCACCCGCACCCCCACCGCACCGCAAGCTGCGCCGCAGGCCTCAAGACGCCCACCCCCACACACCCGCACCCGAAACCGCACCGCAGACGCACGCACCTCCGGCACAGCCCGCCGCAGGCACCCGCACCCGCACCCGAAGCCGCACCGCAGACGCACACACCCCCCGCTCAGCCCGCCGCAGGCGTCCGCTCAGCCCGCCGCAGGCGTCCGCTCCCGCCACCCGCTGGTGATCGGCAGCCGCCGGTCCTTCCCGAACCCCTTCGGCGAGATCTTCGTCCCCGGCGGGTACTGACGCCGCTTGTACTCCGCCCGGTCCACCATCCGCAGCGTCCTCGCCACCAGCTCCGGGTCGAACCCGGCCGCGACGATCTCGTCCGCCCCCCGGTCCCGGTCCACATACAGCTCCAGGATCGCGTCCAGCACCGGGTAGTCCGGCAGCGAGTCCGTGTCGACCTGCCCCGGCCGCAGCTCGGCGCTCGGCGGCTTGCTGATCGAGTTCTCCGGGATCGGAGGCGTCTCCCCCCGCTCCTGCGCCGCCCGGTTCCGCCACCGCGCCAGCCGGAACACCGTCGTCTTGTACACGTCCTTGATGGGCCCGTACGCCCCCACGGAGTCCCCGTAGAGCGTCGAGTACCCCACGGCCAGCTCCGACTTGTTCCCCGGCGCCAGCACGATGTGCCCCTCCTGGTTGGAGAGCGACATCAGCAGCGTCCCCCGCAGCCGGGCCTGCAGGTTCTCCTCCGCGAGCCCCGTCAGCCCCAGCGCCTCCATGTACGCGTCGAACATCGGCTCGATGGCCACCGTGCGGTAGTTCAGCCCGGTCCGCCGGGCCAGCTCCGCCGCGTCGTCCCGCGAGTGCCCGGACGAGTACTTCGACGGCATCGACACGCCGTACACGTTCCGCGCCCCCACCGCGTCGCAGGCGATCGCGGCGACGAGCGCCGAGTCGATGCCCCCGGACAGCCCGATCAGCACGGACTCGAAGCCGTTCTTCTCGACGTACGCCCGGAGTCCGACGACCAGCGCGGAGTACACCTCCTCGTCGTCGTCGAGCCGCTCCGCCTGCCCGCCGGCGTACTCCGGCTCGTACGCGGGCAGCGGCTCCCCGGACAGCACGACCCGGTCGATCCGCAGTCCGTCGTCGACGACGCCCGTCGGCGCGTCGGCCGCGGCGGCGGGCAGGTCGAGGTCGACCACCAGGCACTCCTCGGCGAACTGCGGCGCACGCGCCACGACCGAGCCGTCGCGGTCGACCACGATCGAGTCCCCGTCGAAGACCAGGTCGTCCTGCCCGCCCGTCATCGCCAGGTAGGCGGTCGTGCACCCGGCCTCCTGGGCCCGCTTGCGCACGAGCTCCAGCCGGGTGTCGTCCTTGTCGCGCTCGTACGGCGAGGCGTTGACGGACAGGAGCAGTCCGGCCCCGGCGGACCGGGCCGCGGGCACCCGCCCCCCGTCCTGCCACAGGTCCTCGCAGATGGCGAGGGCGACGTCGATCCCGTGCACCCGCACCACCGGCATGGTGTCGCCCGGCACGAAGTACCGGAACTCGTCGAAGACGCCGTAGTTCGGCAGGTGGTGCTTGGCGAAGGCCAGCGCCACCTCACCGCCGTGCAGCACGGCGGCGGCGTTCTGCGGCGCGCCCGCCGGCTGCCCGTACTTCGGCTGGGCGGCCGCGCTGCGGTCGAGGTAGCCGACGACCACCGGAAGCTCCCCGAAGCCCTCCTCGGCGAGCCGTGAGGCGAGCGAGCGCAGGGCGGCGCGGGAGGCCTCCACGAAGGACGACCTGAGGGCGAGGTCCTCGACGGGATACCCGGTCAGCACCATCTCGGGGAACGCCACCAGGTGGGCTCCCCGCTCGGCGGAGTGCCGGGTCCAGCGGAGGATCGCTTCGGTGTTGCCGTCGAGGTCACCGACGCGCGAGTCGATCTGATTCAGAGCGAGGCGTAGTTGAGGCACGGGCCCAGTGTAATCACCATAATCGTCAAAACGACATGATGTGAGGGGCGGCCACCGCACGGACCGGAACCGCACTCCGCCGCACCCCGCCGCATCCCGCGGCGCCGGGCCTCGCGGAGCCGGCCCGCACCGCACCACCCCGGCTCCCCACGGCGGGCGCGCCGCCCTCCGCTCCCGCGGCACCCCCGCCGTCAGCCCGGTCCCCGCCTCCCGCGCCTCCGCCACGCCCGGGCGAGCCGCTTCCCCGTCCTCCCGGCGGAGGCGGGGGGGAGTCGCAACGGACGACGGGACGCATGCCCGGACGAGGCCCGCGAAGGACGCGGTGTGGATCCGGAGGACCTCGTGAAGGTCCGCCCGGATAATTTGAAGCCCGGATACCGATTACCTACGCTGCCCGGTATGCGGCTGCTGCGCTCCACCGACCTGGCCCTGCGGGTCCTCATGCGCCTCGCCGTGGCCGGCGGCTCCCGGCCGACGACGCGCGACGTCGCGGCGGCCATGGACGTGCCCTACACCCACGCCGCGAAGGTCGTCGCCGAACTCCAGCACCGGGGCCTGCTCACCGCCCGCCGCGGCCGCGGCGGCGGGCTGGCCCTCACGGAGGAGGGCCGCGGCGCCTCCGTGGGCGCCCTGGTGCGCGCCCTCGAGGGCGAGGGCGACGTCGTCGACTGCGAGGGCGGCTCCGCCACCGCGCCCTGCCCGCTGCGCTCGGACTGCCGTCTGCGCGGCGCCCTGCGCCGGGCCCAGGAGGCGTTCTTCGCCGCGCTGGACCCGGTCACGGTGGCGGACCTCACCGCGGACCCGACGGGTCCGCTCCTGCTCGGTGTCCCGGGGGGGGGGGGGGGGGGGGGGGGGGGAACAGGGGGGGGGGGGGGGGGGGGAGGCGGGAGGGGGGGGGGGGGGGGGGGGAGGAGCAAAGGGGGGGGGGAAAAAACCATAGAGGGGA
>NZ_JBVITR010000005.1:219662-242070 GCF_055574875.1 Streptomyces sp. NPDC034670 | reverse complement strand
CGGATCGAAGGAAGCAACTTTCAATCCACACCCGCGCTCCCCCCTTTGTTGTTTGCCCCGCCCGCCCCCCCGAGCAAGAGACCCCCCCCGGCCCCCCCCCCGCGGGGGTCCCGCCGCCTCCGGCTCAGCCCCGCGGGGCCAGCCACAGGTCGGGACCGAACACCTCGTAGTGGACGTCGGCCGGCGCCACGCCCTTGGCGATCAGCTGCTCGCGCACCGCCCGCATGAACGGCAGCGGGCCGCACAGGTAGGCGCGGGTGCCCGGCGCGACCGGCACGGGAGCCAGGTCGACGTAGCCGGTGCGGGCGCCCGCGGGGGCGTCCTGCTCGTACCAGAGGTGCACGGTCGCGTCCGGCAGCTTGGCCGCGTACGCCTCCTGGTCCGCGCGCAGGGCGTGGTCGGCGGGGGAGCGGTCGCCGTGCACGACGGTGACCGGGGCGCGGTGCCCGCTCCCGGCGAGGTGCGCCAGCATCGCGGTGATCGGGGTCACGCCGATCCCGGCGGAGGCCAGCAGCAGGGGGGTGTCCGCGTCGGCGTCGAGGACCAGGTCGCCGTAGGCCTCGGACAGCTCCAGCACGTCACCGGCCCGCACGTGCGCGTGCAGGTGGCCGGACACCTCGCCCTCGGGCGCCGGGTCGCCGTGCACGCGCTTGACGCTGAACTGCCGCTCGCCGGGGCCGGGCGCCCCGGAGAGGCTGTACTGCCGTATCTGCCGGGCGCCGTCCGCGAGGGCGACGCGGACGGAGACGTACTGCCCCGCGCGGAAGGGGCGCACCGGGCCGCCGTCGGCCGGGCGCAGCCGGAAGGTCACGACGTCGGCGGTCTCGGTGATCCGCTCGACGACCTCCCAGGTCCGCCACGCGTGCCCGCCGCGCTCCTCGTACAGCCGCTTCTCGACGGCGATCAGGGCGTTCGCCATCAGCCAGTAGACCTCGTCCCAGGCGGCGGCGACCTCGGGGGTGACGGCCTCGCCCAGTACGTCGGCGATGGCGGCGAACAGGTGCTCGTGGACGATCGCGTACTGGTCCGGGGTGATGCCGAGGGAGGCGTGCTTGTGGGCGATCCGCCCCAGCATCGCGTCGGGCCGCCGGTCCGGGTGGTCCAGCAGGTGCGTGGCGAAGGCCGCGATGGACCCGGCCAGGGCCTGGCGCTGGGCGCCGGTGGCCTGGTTGCCGCGGTTGAACAGGTCGCGCAGCAGTTCGGGGCGGGCGGCGAACATCCCGGAGTAGAAGCGCTCGGTGATCTCGCCGAGGGACGCGCCGACGGCGGGAAGGGTGGCGCGGACGGTGGCGGCGGACCGTTCGGACAGCATCGGGTCTCCTCGTTGCTCGGGGGCGCGCGGAAGCCTGCATCCCGTTGCTCGGATGCCTGCACCCCCATTAAAACTTGCATCTGAAATACCAATTAAGGGGGGTGGGTTCCGAAGGGCCTGGAGGACCGGAGGACCCAGGAGGCCCGGAGGACCCGCAGGCCCCGGGGGCCCGGGGGCGGCGGGGCGGTGGAGGGGCGGGACGGACCGGCGGGCCGGGCGTTCCGGATGCCGGTCCGAACGGGCAGGATGGGCGGCGGAGCGGCGCGCCCGCCGCGGGCGGGCGCGGGCCGCGGCCGGTGGCCGGCCGGGGCCGGAAACGCGTATGAAACGCTGTCGTGGTGGGATGCTCGAGTGCCCGGCCGTCTCCCGTGGTCCGGGAGGAGCGGGCGGCCCGACCGGCGAGGATGGGGAAGCGGAAGATGGACAAGCAGCAGGAGTTCGTGCTCCGGACGTTGGAGGAGCGTGACATCCGGTTCGTGCGCCTGTGGTTCACCGACGTGCTGGGCTTCCTGAAGTCCGTGGCCGTCGCACCGGCCGAGCTGGAGCAGGCGTTCGACGAGGGCATCGGCTTCGACGGCTCCGCCATCGAGGGCTTCGCCCGGGTGTACGAGTCCGACATGATCGCCAAGCCGGACCCGTCGACCTTCCAGATCCTGCCCTGGCGCGCGGAGGCCCCCGGCACGGCCCGCATGTTCTGCGACATCCTCATGCCGGACGGCTCCCCGTCCTTCGCCGACCCGCGCTACGTCCTCAAGCGCGCGCTGGCCCGCGCCTCCGACCAGGGGTTCACCTTCTACACCCACCCGGAGATCGAGTTCTTCCTGCTGAAGGACAAGCCGGTCGACGGCAGCCGCCCGACCCCCGCGGACAACTCCGGGTACTTCGACCACACCCCGCAGAACGTCGGCATGGACTTCCGCCGCCAGGCGATCACCATGCTGGAGTCCATGGGCATCTCGGTGGAGTTCTCCCACCACGAGGGCGCGCCCGGCCAGCAGGAGATCGACCTCCGCTACGCCGACGCCCTCTCCACGGCCGACAACATCATGACGTTCCGCCTGGTGATGAAGCAGGTGGCGCTGGAGCAGGGGGTCCAGGCGACCTTCATGCCCAAGCCCTTCTCCGAGCACCCCGGTTCCGGCATGCACACGCACCTGTCGCTCTTCGAGGGCGACCGGAACGCCTTCTACGAGTCCGGCGCCGAGTACCAGCTCTCCAAGATCGGCCGCTCCTTCATCGCGGGCCTGCTGCGGCACGCGGCGGAGATCTCCGCGGTCACCAACCAGTGGGTCAACTCCTACAAGCGCATCTGGGGCGGCTCCGAGCGCACCGCCGGCGCCGGCGGCGAGGCCCCCTCCTACATCTGCTGGGGCCACAACAACCGCTCGGCCCTGGTCCGCGTCCCGATGTACAAGCCCGGCAAGACCGGCTCCGCGCGCGTGGAGGTCCGCTCCATCGACTCCGGCGCCAACCCCTACCTGACCTATGCCGTCCTGCTGGCCGCCGGCCTCAAGGGCGTCGAGGAGGGCTACGAGCTCCCGCCGGGCGCCGAGGACGACGTCTGGGCCCTCTCGGACGCCGAGCGCCGCGCCCTGGGCATCGAGCCCCTGCCCCAGAACCTGGGCGAGGCCCTGACCCTGATGGAACGCAGCGACCTGGTCGCCGAGACCCTCGGCGAGCACGTCTTCGACTTCTTCCTGCGCAACAAGAAGCAGGAGTGGGAGGAGTACCGCTCCGAGGTCACCGCCTTCGAGCTGCGCAAGAACCTGCCGGTGCTGTAGGAGCGGGCCGAAGCGGGTTCACCAGCCCGCCCGACCGGGCCGGCGGCGGTGAGCCGCCGGCCCGGAGTCGTCTCGCTCGGGCCGGGCCGCCCGCGGGCCGTGCGGCCGCTGGACGCAAGCGCCCGGCAACGCCGGTGCGCTGCGCCGGCGCCGGCCGGGAGAGGCCGCGCCGGACCGGAACCGGGCGGTGCCGTGGCCGGAACCGGGCGGTGCCGTGGCCGGAACCGGGCGGTGCCGTGGCGGCAGGTCGCCAGGAGGCGTCCGGCTGACCGGACGCACGGGGCAGGCGGTCGTGGGCCTCGGCCCGTCCGGGGTGCCCACGGGCGGTCAGCCCATGCTCTTGGCGCCGTCCAGCGACTCACGGATGATGTCGGCGTGGCCGGCGTGCTGTGCGGTCTCGGCGATGATGTGCATCACCACCCTGCGGGCCGACCACTGCGCGCCGGACTCGAACCACGGGGCCTTCGGCAGCGGCCACGTGGCCTCCAGGTCGGGCAGAGTGGCGACCAGCTCGTCGGTCCGGCGGGCCGCGTCGGCGTACTCGGCCAGCACACCGGCCAGCGTCTCACCGGGCAGCATCCGGAACTCGTCGGCCCGCCGGGCCCAGTCGGCCTCGGTCATGGCGGTGAAGTCCCCCATTGCCGAGGGCCCGTTCAGGAGGAAGTCCACCCAGTTCCGCTCGACCGAGGCGACGTGCTTGATCAGGCCGCCCAGGCAGAGTTCGCTGACGGTGGTCCGCAGCCCGGCCTGCTCGTCGGTGAGGTCACGGGTGGTGAAGCGCAGGAAGTGGCGGTGCTCGGCCAGCATCTCCAGCAAGTCGGCGCGCTCGCCGGTGACGGCCGGATCCTGGGTGGTCGCCTCGTTGACAGTCATGGTCTCCGCCTTCCGTTCTGTTCCGTCGGTCGAGGACCACGCTAGGAGCCATCGAGGTCTGTCCTTGTCCTAGATCCGGAAGGCGGGGCCGTCCCGAAACGGAAGGCAAACTTCCGTAACTGCGCGGAACCTTGCCAGCCCCCTGCGCGTCGCTCTACTGTCGCCAAGCAGAAAGCGCTTTCCCCATTCAACAGCCGGGTCGTGCGGCCACCCCTCCGGCCGTTCTACTGACATGCCCATGACACTCATTTGGGCGTGCCCGGCACGCGAAGACGAAAGGCGAGGCGAGGATGAGGCGATCAGTCGCACTGCGACTCTCCGCGGCGCTGGCCACCGGGGCCCTCGCGGCCGCGGGCACCGTGGCGCTGTCGACGCCCGAGGCGTCGGCCGCGGCCACCGGAGCCACCGGTTACGCGACCCAGAACGGCGGGACCACCGGCGGCGCGGGCGGCCAGACGGTGCGGGCCACCACCGGAACCGCCATCCACCAGGCGCTGTGCAGCCGGGCCAGCAGCAGCACCCCCATCACCATCCAGGTCGAGGGGACCATCAACCACGGCAACACCAGCAAGGTGTCGGGCAGCAGCTGCAACACCGCCGCCGGCGTGATCGAGCTCAAGCAGATCAGCAACGTCACCATCGTCGGGGTCGGCAGCGGAGCCGTCTTCGACCAACTGGGCATCCACATCCGGGAGTCCAGGAACATCATCATCCAGAACGTGACCGTGCGGAACGTCAAGAAGTCCGGCTCGCCCACGTCCAACGGCGGCGACGCCATCGGCATGGAGAGCGGCGTCCGCAACGTCTGGGTCGACCACGTCACCCTGGAGGCGTCGGGCGGGGAGTCGGAGGGCTTCGACGGCCTCTTCGACATGAAGGACAACACCCAGTACGTGACCCTGTCCTACAGCATCCTGCGCAACTCGGGCCGCGGCGGCCTGATCGGCTCCAGCGAGAGCGACACCTCGAACGGGTACGTGACGTTCCACCACAACCTGTACCAGAACATCGACTCCCGCGCCCCCCTGCTGCGCGGCGGCATCGCCCACATCTACAACAACCACTACAAGAACCTCAACGACTCCGGCATCAACTCCCGTGCCGGGGCCCGCGCCAGGGTGGACAACAACTACTTCGAGGACTCCAAGGACGTCCTCGGCACCTTCTACACCGACGCGGCCGGCTACTGGCAGGTCAACGGCAACGTCTTCGACAACGTGACCTGGTCCAGCCGCGGCGGGGACACCAACCCGGCCGGCCCGAACCCGCAGTCCAACACCTCCGTCAGCATCCCGTACTCCTACAGCCTCGACGGGGCGAACTGCGTGCCGAGCGTGGTGAGCCAGACGGCGGGCGCCAACAAGGGCCTGAAGGTGTCGGACGGCAGCTGCACGCCGCAGAACCCGGGCCCCACCGACCCGGGCCCGGACCCGACCGACCCGACCCCGGACCCCACCGACCCGACCCCGCCCACCGGGACGAACCTCAGCCTCGCCTCCGGCGCCGGCGCCGACGGCTCCTCCAAGGCGAGCGGGACGAGCTACGGCAACGTGCGGGACGGGAACATGAGCACCTACTGGTCGCCGTCCGGCTCGACCGGTTCCGTCTCGGTCAAGTGGGGCTCCGCCACCAGCGTCTCCAAGATCAACATTCGGGAGGCGTCGGGCTCCGCGGGCGCCATCCGCTCCTGGCGGGTCCTCAACGGCGACACCGGCGCCGTGCTGACCTCCGGCAGCGGGGCGGGCGTCATCAGCTTCCCCAGGACCTCGCTGAAGAAGGTCACCTTCGAGATCACCGGTTCCAACGGCACGCCGCGGGTCGCCGAGTTCGAGACCTACGCGCAGTGACCCGGCCGGGGGCCGGCCCCACGGCGGCCCCCGGCCTCAGACGGCCCCCGTCCCGCCCGCACCCGCCACGAAGCGGCTCCACGCCGCGGGGGAGAGGGTGAGACGGGGGCCGTCGGGGGCCTTGGAGTCCCGGACGCGCACCGCGTCGGGGGCCATGGCGACCTCGACGCAGTCGCTGGGGTTGCTGCTGTCGCTGTAACTGCTCTTGAACCAGGTCGGATCGAGGTCGTCCCCGCCTGGGCCCGTGCGGTTCATGTCTCCCCCAGCGCTTGTTCGATGAAGGCCAGTGACTCTCGTGCGCTCAGCGCTTCGGCCCGGATGATGCCATAGCGCAGTTCGAGGATCCGCAGTTGCCGGGGATCGGTGACGGGGCGGCTGCCGAACTCGTCGTCGGCCCGGCCGACCGCTGTGCCGTCCGCGAACTTGAGCACTTGGATGCGCCCTCCCGTCCCGGGGTGGTCCCCCCGGACCGTCGGCATGACCTGGATCTCGACGTGCCGCAACTTCGCCAGTTCCAGCAGGTGTTCGAGTTGCCTGCGGAGGACCATCATGCCCCCGACGGGGCGCCGGAGGGTCACTTCCTCCTGCACGAAGCTCAGTTCCGGGGCGGGACGCCGTTCGAAGACGGCGGCACGGGCCGTCCGAGCGGCGACCGCCCTCTCCAGCTCGTCCTCCGACAGCGTCGGCCGCCGCGTGCTCAGGAGCGCACGGGCGTACTCCTCGGTCTGGAGGAGTCCGTGCAGGTTGTGGCTCCCGTACGAAAGGAGTTCCACCGCCCGGTCCTCCAGCCGCGCCAGGTCCCGCACCTTCTTCGGGTACCGGACCTTCGCCACGTCCTCCCTCATCGCGGCCAGCAGCCCGCCCGCCCCCAGGACCACGTCCGCCTTCTCCAGGTACTCGGGCCGGGGGATCCGCTTCCCGCTCTCGATCTTGTAGACGAGGTCCTCCCCGTACGTCATCACCGCAGCGAACTCGGCGACCCGCATCCCCGCGGCCTCCCGCCGCAGCCTCAACTGCCGCCCCACCGTGGCGACGACCGCCACCCCCCACTCGTCGTCCGGGTCGACCTCCCACCCCGGCTCGTCCCTCTCCGCCTCCGGTCCCGCCCCGCTCCCGGTCCGCACCGCCCCGCCGTCCACCGACATCCGCACCCCTTCCCCTGCGCCGTACGCGTCGTACCGCGACGCGGCTCACGCTAGGCAGGGACGGCCGCCCCGGGGGGCGGGAACGGCCCCCGGGGCACGCCAACGGGTGACGCGGAGGGTCCGTCCTCGGGACCGGTGGAGGCGGGGGGCCCTCAGGACCGGTGGAGCGGGTACCCGGGTGCCATGTTCTTCTTCTTCAGCAACCGGATCGGGTGCCTCGGCTCCCTGCTCATCAGCCTGGTGGCGACCGCCGTCCTGCTCCTGGTCCTCGTCCTCTGACCCCTCCGGCCCCCGCTCCCCGGCCCGCGCCGGCCGCCCGGCACGGGGAAGTCCTGTCCCCGTGCCGCCCGGCACGGGGACAGGACTTCCTCCGCTTCCTCGCGGTTCACGCGGGCCCGGTGCGCTTGCGGGCCTCGTCCTTGAGCTGCCGGCCGGAGCCGCGCGCCTGGTCGGTGACCTGACCCGCCTGGTCGCGGGCCTCGTCCTGGGTGGTGCGGGCGGCCTGCTGCGCGGTGTCCTTCACCTCCGCGGCCGCGCTCTGCGTGACCTCCTTGGCGCCCTCCTTCAGGTGCTGCGCGGACTCGGCGGCGGCCTGCTTCACCGGCTCCAGCGCCTCGCCGCCGCGCTCCATCAGCTCGGCCGCCTTCTCCTGCTCGGTCCGGGAAGCGGGCAGCAGCGAGGAGGCCAGCAGACCGATGCCGAAGGCGACCAGGCCGGCGGCCAGCGGGTTGCCCTGGGTCTGCCGGCGGGCCATCTCGGGCGTCTGCTGCACGACCTGTCCCGCCTGACCGGCGACCTCGCGCGCCGTCTCGGCGGCCCGCTCGGTGCCCTCCTGCACGGACTCGGCCGCGGAGCCGGCCGCCGACTGCACCGAGCCGGCCGCCGAGCCGGCCGCGGACTGCACCGAGCCGGCCGCCGACCGCGCGGTGTCGGCCACCCCGTGCGCGGTGTACGAGGCGGTGCCCATGACGCGGTCACGGACGCCCGACACCGCGCCGCGCATCCTGGCCTTGCGGCGACGGACCGCGCGACGCGGGCTGGCCCGGTCGGCGAGCCGGTCCACGTCCGCGGACAGCTGGTTCCGCGTGGCCGCTATCTCGGCCCTCATTTGGTCGGGTGACGTGCCCATTCCGCGTCCTCCTTCAAGGTCTCGACGGTTCGCTCGGGCTTCGAGACGGTGCGCATCCGCGTGCGGCCCTTCTGGTACATCACGGCTGCGGCGATGCCCCACAGCGCGGCGACGATCAGGGCCGCCCAGCCCCCGTCCATCACGTTGGCCAGGCCGTACACGGCCGCCAGCGACAGGAACAGGAGCACCATGTAGCCGGCGAACCCGGCGCCGCCGTACATGCCGGCGGCCTTGCCCGCCTTGGTGCCCTCCTCCTTGATCTCCGCCTTGGCCAGCTCGACCTCCTGGCGGAAGAGCGTCTGCAGGTCCGAGGTCACCTTGGAGAGCAGGTCACCCACGGACCGGTCCTCCTCCCGCACCTGCGGCTCGGCCGAGCGGGCCCGGGACAGCGGTGACATCGTGGCCATCTCACACCTCCGGGAACGGACGGCCCGCGGTCCCGGCCGACGGCGCGCCGCCGGGCGGGGTCTGCGCGGCGGACGGCAGGGCCGGGGAGGCCGGCGGCGTCAGCGCGCCCTGGCCCGGCGCCGCGGCGACCTGCCCGGGCCCGTCGGCCCGGGACGCGGTCTGCGCCACCTTCGCCAGGCGCCCGACGGCCAGTCCGGCCAGCAGCGCGCCGCCCAGGAAGGCGCCGGGGCGGCGCCGGGCGAAGCCCTGGAGGTCGGCGACGAGGCCCTCCATGCCCTGCCGCTCCAGGTAGTCGGCCGCCCGCTGCCCCTTGTCGCCCGCCTGGGCCGCCAGGCTGCGGGCGGGCGAGTCCTTGTCGGCGTGCGCGGCCAGGCTGGAGAGGTCGCCGGCCCACTGCCGCAGCGTCTCGGCCGCGCGCCGGGTCTGCCCCTCCGCCTCGTCCATCGCGCGGCTGCGCAGGTCGTCGATGACCGTGCCGGCCTGCTGCCGCGCCTCACCCACCACGGTCCGGGCCTGCTCCGCCGCGGTGCCCGCGACCTGGGTCGCGGCCTGCCTGGCCTGGTCGGCCGTCGCGGAGGTCTCTGCCTTGACCTTCTCTCCGGTGCCCCCGGATCCGGTCTGTACGGACTCACTCATCGGCGACTTCTCCTCATCGGATGTCCTGCGTGCGGTCCGTGCTGCCGATGGCCCGGAGCCTGCCGGAGCAGTGCGCCGGAGCATCGCACGTGACCGTCCGTCTCCCCCCGAGTCGCCATTTGCCCGTGATTGACACTATTCGCGGGCCATGTATATCGCGGAGCCGGTCGGCGGACCCGCGCGCCGGAGGAGTCCGGCGCGCGCCCGCCGGCCGGTCCCCGGCCGGCCCTACGCCCCCGCCCGCCCCGCCAGCAGCCGGTGCAGCGGCTCCGTGGCCCGCCGCCGGTACTCCTGGACCGCCCAGCCGTTGCCGTCCGGGTCCTCGAAGTACATGAAGGCGGCGCCGTCGTCCGGGGAGTACCGGACCGGTTCGGAGACCTCCAGGCCGCGCGCCGTCAGTTCCGCGCGGGCCGCCCCGATGTCGGCGACGCACAGCTGGAGGCCCCGGTAGGAGCCGGGGGCGGGGCGGGGGCCGGACAGCGTGTCCCAGATCGCGTCGCCGAGGGCGATCGAGCAGCCGGAGCCGGGTGGGGTGAGCTGGACGACGCGCAGGCCCGGCACGACCTCCCGGTCGATGTCGACGTGGAAGCCGACCTTGTCCCGGTAGAAGTCCCTGGCCCGGTCGACGTCGCTCACCGGCAGCGGGACCACTTCGAGGGTCATGTCCACGGGCGTGCCTCCTTCGGGACGGGCGCGACGGGTGCGGCCGGGCGGACCGCGGACGACGGGGCCGGTGACGCCGGCTCAGCCGTATCGTCTCCCCCCGGGGCGCACCCCGCACGTCCGCGGAGCCCGTCGGGGCCGCCCCGGGGCCGCGGACCGGCACTCCGACTAGGCTCATGGCCGTACGAGCCTGATCCGAGGCACACGAGCCTGATCCGAGGCATGAGGGAGGCCGGGGATGACGTCGGCGCCGGGGCGCAGGAGCAGTACCTTCACACGGCTGCTGCGGCACGGCTTCACCGACCCCGCCGCCGCCGAACGCCTGCTGGACGCCCCCGAGCTGGCGGCCGTGCGCGACGACCCGGTGCTGCTCGACGCCCTCGGCGCCACCGCCGACCCCGACCTCGCGCTGCTCGGACTCGTGCGGCTGCTGGAGGCGCAACCCGGCACCACCGCCCGCCGGGAGCTGCTGGACACGCTGATCTCCGCCAAGCCGCTGCGGGACCGGCTCCTCGGCGTGCTCGGCGCCTCCGCCGCCCTCGCCGACCACCTCGCCCGGCACCCGAGCGACTGGCAGGCGCTCGTCACCTACGAGCCCCACGACCTGCACCCGGGCGTCGAGGAGTTCGAGCGCGGCCTCGCCGGCGCCGACGACCCGGTCTCGCTGCGCGTCGCCTACCGGCGCTGCCTGCTGTCCATCGCCGCCCGCGACGTGTGCGGCACCATCGAGGTCGCCGAGACCGCCGCCGAGCTCGCCGACCTCGCCACCGCCACCCTGCGCGCCGCCCTCGCCCTCGCCCGCGCCGCCGCGCCCGAGGACGCCGCGCTGTGCCGGCTGGCGGTGATCGCGATGGGCAAGTGCGGCGGACACGAGCTGAACTACGTCTCCGACGTCGACGTCGTCTTCGTCGGCGAGCCCGCCGACGGGGCCGACGAGGACAAGGCGCTGCGCGCCGCCACCCGCCTCGCCTCGCACCTGATGCGGATCTGCTCCGAGACCACCGTCGAGGGCTCCATCTGGCCCGTGGACGCCAATCTGCGCCCCGAGGGCCGCAACGGGCCGCTCGTGCGGACCCTCGCCTCCCACCTCGCCTACTACCAGCGCTGGGCCAAGACCTGGGAGTTCCAGGCGCTGCTCAAGGCCCGCCCGGTGGCCGGCGACCGCGCGCTCGGCGAGGAGTACACCGCCGCGCTCCAGCCGCTGGTGTGGCAGGCCGCCGAGCGGGAGAACTTCGTCGCCGACGTGCAGAAGATGCGCCGCCGGGTCGTGGAGAACATCCCCGCCGCCGAGGTCGACCGCCAGCTCAAGCTCGGCCCCGGAGGGCTGCGGGACGTCGAGTTCGCCGTGCAGCTCCTCCAGCTGGTGCACGGCCGCGCCGACACCTCCCTGCGCAGCCGCACCACCCTCGACGCGCTGAAGGCCCTCGCCGCCGGCGGCTACGTGGGCCGCGCGGACGCCGCCCAGCTCGACGACGCCTACCGCTTCCTGCGCTCCCTGGAGCACCGCATCCAGCTGCACCGGCTGCGCCGCACCCACCTCGTCCCCGAGGACGAGGCCGACCTGCGCCGCCTGGGCCGCTCCCTCGGCCTGCGCACCGACCCGGTGGCGAGCCTGACCCGGGAGTGGCGGCGGCACGCCGCGGTCGTCCGGCGGCTGCACGAGAAGCTGTTCTACCGGCCGCTGCTCGACGCCGTCGCCGCGCTCGCCCCCGGTGAGGCCCGGCTCAGCGCGGAGGCGGCGCGGGAGCGGCTGGTCGCCCTCGGGTACGCCGACCCGGCCGCCGCGCTGCGCCACCTGGAGGCGCTGGCGTCCGGGGTGAGCCGCAAGGCGGCCATCCAGCGCACCCTGCTGCCCGTGCTGCTCGGCTGGTTCGCGGACTCCGCCGACCCGGACGCCGGCCTGCTGAACTTCCGCAAGGTCTCCGACGCGCTCGGCAAGACCCCCTGGTACCTGCGGCTGCTGCGGGACGAGGGGGCCGCCGCCGAGAACCTCGCCCGGGTGCTGTCCGCCGGGCGGCTCGCCCCCGACCTGCTGATGCGCGCGCCCGAGGCGGTGGCCCTGCTCGGCGGCGGGAACGGCGCGGGGCTCAGGCCGCGCCCGCGCGCCCACCTGGAGCAGGAGGTCCTCGCCGCCGTCCGCCGCGCGGACGACGCCGTCCAGGGCGTCACGGCCGCCCGCGGTGTGCGCCGCCGCGAGCTGTTCCGCACGGCCGCCGCCGACATCGTCGGCTCCTACGGCACCGAGGCCCAGCCCGCCGAGGCCGACCAGGGCGCCCTGGTGGACCTGGTGGGCGGCGCGGTGTCCGACCTGACCGCCGCCACCCTCGCGGGCACCCTGCGCGCGGTCGTCCGGGAGGGCTGGGGGGACACGCTCCCCACCCGGTTCGCGATCATCGCCGTGGGCCGCTTCGGCGGGCACGAGCTGGGCTACGGCTCCGACGCGGACGTCCTGTTCGTGCACGAACCGCGCGACGGCGTGGACGAGGGGGAGGCGTCCCGGGCCGCGCACCGGGTCGTCGCCGAGATGCGCCGCCTGCTCCAGCTCCCGAGTGCCGACCCGCCCCTGCTCGTCGACGCGGACCTGCGCCCGGAGGGCAGGTCCGGTCCGCTGGTGCGCACCCTGAAGTCGTACGAGGCGTACTACCGGCGCTGGTCGCTGGTGTGGGAGCGGCACGCGCTGCTGCGCGCCGAGCCCGTCGCCGGGGACGAGGACCTCGGCCGCCGCTTCGTCGAGCTGATCGACCCGCTGCGCTACCCGGCCGGCGGGCTCGACGAGGAGGCGGTCCGGGAGATCCGGCGGCTGAAGGCCCGGATGGAGTCCGAACGGCTGCCGCGCGGCACCGACCCCAAGCTGCACACCAAGCTCGGCCCGGGCGGGCTGTCCGACGTGGAGTGGACGGTGCAGCTGATGCAGCTGCGCCACGGCGCCGGGGAACCGGCGCTGCGCACCACCCGCACCCGGCAGGCCCTGGCCGCCGCCCGCGCGGCCGGACTGGTGTCGCCGGAGGAAGCCGCGATCCTCGACGAGGCGTGGGTGCTGGCCACCCGGGTGCGCAACGCGGTGATGCTCGTCCGGGGCAGGGCCGGGGACACCTTCCCCACCCAGCCGCGCGAGCTGGCCGCCGTCGGCCGCTACCTGGGCTACGGCGCCGGCCACGCCGGCGACATGCTCGACGCGTACCGGCGCACGGCCCGCAGGGCACGGGGCGTGATGGAGGAGCTGTTCTACGGGAGCGGCGCCTGATCCGCCCGGTCGGCCGCGGCCGGCTCGGGCCGGCGGTCGGTCCGGGGCGGCCCGGACCGGCTCCGGGGCAGCCGGGGGCGGCGCGCCGGCGGCGGGCCCGCGGTGCCGTGCGCGCCGTCCGGCACCCGCCTCGGCAGGGCGTGCGGCGGCCTCCCGTACCAGAGCAGGGCCACCCCGTAGCCGAAGGCGAGGCAGAGCACGCCGCCCACCGCGTCCAGCCAGAAGTGGTTGGCGGTCGCGACGATCACCACGAGCGTGGCCGCCGGGTACACCAGGCCCAGGACGCGCACCCACGGGACGGCGGCCAGCGCGAAGACCGCCAGGCCGCACCACACCGACCAGCCGATGTGCATCGACGGCATCGCGGCGTACTGGTTGGACATGTTCTTCAGGTCGCCGGAGGCCATCGAGCCCCAGGTCTGGTGCACCATGACGGTGTCGACGAAGTCCTGGCCGTCCATCAGCCTCGGCGGGGCGAGCGGATACAGGTAGTAGCCGACCAGGGCGATGCCCGTGGTCGTGAACAGGACCAGCCGGGTGGCCGCGTAGCGGCCGGGGTGACTACGGTAGAGCCACACCAGGACACCCAGCGTCACCACGAAGTGCAGGGTGGCGTAGTAGTAGTTCATGCCGACGATGAGCCAGGTCACCGAGTTCGCGGCATGGTTGACGGACTTCTCGACGGCGATGCCGAGTTGCTGCTCCAGCTGCCAGATCCAGTCGGCGTTGCGCAGCGCCTGGGCCTTCTGCTCGGGCACGGCGTTGCGGATGAGCGAGTACGTCCAGTAACTCACCGCGATCAGCAGGATCTCGAACCACAGCCGGGGCCTGCGGGGGGTGCGCAGACGGCCCAGGAGTCCCCGGGCCGTCCCGTCCGCCGGGGCCGCGACGGAGGGCGGAACGGCCTGGTCGCGGCCTTCCGGCGTTCTCACCGTCGTGTCACCCATGGGCACAGAGTCTGCCAGACGGCTCCCCTCCCGCAGATCATCCCCCGGTCGGGTCCGACCCGCACGTCCTCCCCCGGGTCCGGGGCCGCGACCTCCTCCCGTGGCACGGGCGGAAGGTCGTTTCCTCCGCCCTAAGGACGATTCCGGTCCCCGGGGGCCGAAGCGGTCGAACCGCGCACCACCAGCTCCGGCATGAACACGAACTCGCTGTGCGGCGCGGGCGTCCCGCCGATCTCCTCCAGCAGCGTGCGCACCGCGGCCTGGCCCATCGCCGGGACCGGCTTGCGGACGGTGGTGAGCGGCGGGTCGGTGAAGGCGATCAGCGGGGAGTCGTCGAAGCCGACCACCGAGATGTCCTTCGGCACGTCCAGGCCGCGCTGCCGGGCCGCCCGTATCGCGCCCAGCGCCATCATGTCGCTCGCGCACACCACCGCCGTGCAGTCGCGGTCCATGAGCGCCGCGGCGGCCGCCTGGCCGCCCTCCAGGGTGTAGAGGGAGTGCTGGATCAGCTCGTTCTCCACCGTCTCCGCGCTCAGTGCGAGTTGGTCCTGCACGGCGCGCACGAACCCCTCGATCTTGCGCTGCACCGGCACGAACCGCTTCGGCCCGAGCGCCAGGCCGATGCGGGTGTGGCCGAGGGAGACGAGGTGGGTGACCGCCAGCGCCATCGCCGCCCGGTCGTCGGGGGAGATGAACGGCGCCTGCACCTTCGGCGAGAAGCCGTCCACGAGCACGAACGGCACGCCCCGGGCCCGCAGCCGCTCGTAGCGCTGCATGTCGGCGTTGGTGTCCGCGTGCAGTCCGGAGACGTAGATGATGCCGGCGACCCCGCGGTCCACGAGCATCTCGGTCAGCTCGTCCTCCGTCGACCCGCCGGGGGTCTGGGTGGCGAGCACCGGGGTGTAGCCCTGACGGGTCAGCGCCTGCCCGATCACCTGGGCCAGGGCCGGGAAGATCGGGTTCTCCAGCTCGGGGGTGATCAGGCCGACCAGGCCCTCGCTGCGCTGCCGCAGCCGCACCGGGCGCTCGTAGCCCAGGACGTCGAGGGCGGCGAGCACGGACTGGCGGGTGGCGGCGGCGACGCCCGGCTTGCCGTTGAGGACGCGGCTGACGGTCGCCTCACTCACCCCCGCCTGAGCGGCGATGTCGGCAAGTCGTGTGGTCACAGCACCGGACTGTAGCGGCCGCATCCGGCCCTGCCCACCGGGCGCACGCCTGCCGCGCGCCGTCGGACGGCCCGCTGTGGGCTGCTGGGTCATCGCGGTCCTCACGTCGTGGTCGGCGCCCGTTCCGCAACGGATGATTCCCCCGGCGGAAAGGGATGGCAAGTGCTTGCAGAGTCTTGCACACCCGTCCGAATCCCCGTAGCAAGCCTGGCAGAAGGGGTCGCGCGACGGTTGAGGAGAGGTCACGACGGCATAACTCTCCGGTCTGCTTGCAAAATTTTTCAGCAAGGTCTTTCGGAACGATTGCACGGCTGTTACGTTCTCGTCGCCCGGCGGCCCCATCGGCGCGGTCGGCAAGTCGGCGGGACGGCAGACGGGGCCGTCCTCGCACCACACGGGCTTTAACCCTCAAGGAGAACTCATGCGGCGTGGCATAGCGGCCACCGCGCTGGTGGCGTCCCTCGCCCTCGCGGCGACGGCCTGCGGCTCGGACGGCGACAGCGGGGACAAGGCCGACGGCCCGGTCACCATCACCTGGTGGGACACCTCCAACGCGACCAACGAGGCGCCGACCTACCAGGCCCTGGTCAAGGAGTTCGAGGCGGCCAACAAGGACATCAAGGTCAACTTCGTCAACGTCCCCTTCGACCAGGCGCAGAACAAGTTCGACACCGCCGCCGGTTCCAAGGGCGCCCCCGACGTGCTGCGCTCCGAGGTCGGCTGGACCCCCGCCTTCGCCAAGAAGGGCTTCTTCCTGCCCCTGGACGGCACCGAGGCCCTCGCCGAGCAGGACAAGTTCAAGCCCAACCTGATCGAGCAGGCCAAGTACGAGGGCAAGACCTACGGCGTGCCGTTCACCACGGACACCCTGGCCTTCGTCTACAACAAGGAACTGTTCGCCAAGGCCGGCGTCGAGGTGCCCAGGACCTGGGACGACCTGAAGAAGGCCGCCGCCACCATCAAGGACGAGACCGGCGTCGACGGCTACTGGGGCTCCACCCAGTCCTACTACGCCCAGCCGTTCCTCTACGGCGAGGGCGCCGACACGGTCGACGTCGACGCCAAGAAGATCACCATCAGGTCGGCCGAGGGCAAGAAGGCCTACGGCACCTGGCTGAGCCTCTTCGACGGCAAGGGCCTGCACAAGGCCGACACCACCGCCGACGCCTACGCCCACATCCAGGACGCCTTCGTCAACGGCAAGGTCGCCTCGATCATCCAGGGCCCGTGGGAGATCACCAACTTCTACAAGGGCTCCGCCTTCAAGGACAAGGACAACCTCGGCATCGCCACCGTCCCGGCCGGCTCCACCGGCAAGGCGGGCACCCCGACCGGCGGCCACAACCTGTCCGTCTACGCCGGGTCCAGCGAGGCCAAGCAGAAGGCCGCGCTGAAGTTCGTGAACTTCATGACCTCGGCCAAGGCGCAGGAGACCATCGCGCTGAAGAACGCCACGCTGCCCACGCGTGACGACGCCTACACCGACCAGGTCAAGGCCGACCCGGGCATCGCCGGCTACCAGACGGTCCTCGAGGCCGCCCAGCCGCGCCCGGCCCTGCCCGAGTACAGCTCGCTGTGGGGCCCGCTCGACGACGAGCTGCCCCAGATCGCCGGCGGCAAGAAGTCCCTGGACAAGGGGCTGAGCGACGCGGAGACCGCGATCGCCAAGCTGGTGCCGGACTTCAGCAAGTAAGGCCCGCGTGGCCGCCGGACCCGCTTCCCGGAGGGGAGGGTCCGGCGGCCACCGGCCGTGTGCCGTACTCCTTGATCACCCAGAAGGTGCCGAACCATGACAGTCGCCATCGACCGCGCGACCGGCAAGCGCCGCGGTGACCGCGCGCCCCGCCCAGGCCCGGTCCGCCGCCTGAAGCACGCGTACCGGAAGCACTGGTACGCCTACGCCATGATCGCGCCGGTGGCCCTCGTGCTCGGCGTCATCGTGCTGTACCCCCTGGCGTACGGCTTCTACCTCACCCTCACCGACGCCGACAGCCTCAACTCGGCCCGCACCATCGGCGTCAACGAGATCGCGGCCACCTACCAGTTCGTCGGCCTCGACAACTACGCCGAGATCCTCTGGGGCGAGACCGCCTACGACCGGTTCTGGTCCAAGTTCCTCTGGACCATCGTGTGGACGGCGGCCTGCGTCTTCCTGCACTACTCCATCGGCCTGGGCCTCGCCCTGCTGCTCAACCAGAAGCTGCGCGGCCGCACCCTCTACCGGCTGGTCCTCATCCTGCCGTGGGCCGTGCCGACCTTCGTCACCGTCTTCGGCTGGCGCTTCATGCTGGCCGACGCCGGCATCATCAACTCCGGCCTGGACGCCCTCGGCCTGCCGACGCCGCTGTGGCTGGAGGACACCTTCTGGCAGCGGTTCGCCGCGATCATGGTCAACACCTGGTGCGGTGTGCCGTTCATGATGGTCTCCCTGCTCGGCGGGCTGCAGTCCATCGACGCCAGCCTGTACGAGGCGGCCGAGATGGACGGCGCGAACGCCTGGCAGCGGTTCCGCCACGTCACCCTGCCCGGGCTGCGCTCGGTCAGCTCCACCGTGGTGCTGCTCGGCGTCATCTGGACCTTCAACCAGTTCGCCATCATCTTCCTGCTGTTCGGCAACACCGCCCCGGACGCCCAGATCCTCGTGACCTGGGCCTACCAGCTGGGCTTCGGGCAGCAGCCGCGCGAGTTCGCCGAGTCGGCGGCCTACGGCATGCTCCTGCTGGCCATCCTCGTCGTCTTCACCTCCTTCTACCGCCGCTGGCTGAACCGCAATGAGCAGCAGCTCGCGATCTGAGGCAGGAGTCCCCATGAGCACCACGACCCTCACCACCGCTGCTCCGGCGGACCGGCCCGCCGGCGACGGGACCCCGCCCCGCACGGCGCGCCGGCGCGGCGAGAGCAGCCCCCTGGCGAAGCTCACCTCGCACGGGATCCTGATCGTCGCCAGCCTGATCGCGCTCTTCCCGGTCGCCTGGCTGGTCTTCCTGTCCCTCGGCCCGGACAAGGACGACTACCTGCGCCCCGGCGGCATCTGGGGCAAGATGACGCTCGACAACTACGCGTTCGTCCTGCAGAACACGAACTTCTTCGACTGGCTGAAGAGCTCGCTGATCGTCTCGCTCGGCACCACGGTCATCGGCGTCCTGGTCGCCGCCACCACCGGCTACGCCGTGTCGCGCATGCGGTTCCCGGGGTACAGGAAGTTCATGTGGGTGCTCCTGCTCACCCAGATGTTCCCGGTGGCCGTCCTGATGGTCCCGATGTACCAGATCCTCTCGGACCTGCAGCTCATCGACAGCTACCTTGGACTCATCCTCGTCTACTGCTCGACGGCGGTGCCGTACTGCGCCTGGCTGATGAAGGGCTACTTCGACACCATCCCGTTCGAGATCGACGAGGCGGGACGCGTCGACGGGCTGACCCCCATCGGCACGTTCGTGCGGCTGATCCTGCCGCTCGCCAAGCCGGGGCTGGCGGTCGCCGCGTTCTACAGCTTCATCACCGCGTTCGGCGAGGTCGCCTTCGCCACGACGTTCATGCTCGACGACACGAAGTACACGCTCGCCGTCGGCCTGCAGAGCTTCGTCAGCGAGCACGACGCGCAGCGCAATCTCATGGCCGCCACCGCGGTCCTGATCGCGATACCCGTCTCCGCGTTCTTCTACCTCGTGCAGAAGAACCTGGTGACCGGTCTCACCGCCGGCGGCACGAAGGGCTGACCCCCTTCGTACGGCGACTCCCGCGCCCTGACCGCGCGGGTGGGCGGCCGCGGTGTCCCCTTCCCGCTCCTGGGGCGGGCAGGGACCACCAGACCCCGCTGACACCGCGGCCGCCCCGTCTCCGGACCCGCCCCACCCGCCCTCCTGTCCGCACTCGTACCAAGGACGACATGAGCCAGCAGCACTCGACCGCCCCGGCCCCGACCCCCACGACCGACGCGGCCGTCGCCACCGTCGACAGGCGCCGCGACTGGTGGCGGGAGGCGGTGATCTACCAGGTGTACCCGCGCAGCTTCGCCGACAGCAACGGCGACGGCATGGGCGACCTGGAGGGCATCCGCTCCCGCCTGCCGTACCTGCGCGACCTCGGCGTGGACGCCGTGTGGCTCAGCCCCTTCTACGCCTCCCCGCAGGCCGACGCCGGCTACGACGTCGCCGACTACCGCGCCGTCGACCCCATGTTCGGCACCCTGCTCGACGCGGACGCGCTGATCCGGGACGCCCACGGGCTGGGCCTGAGGATCATCGTCGACCTGGTCCCCAACCACTCCTCCGACCAGCACGAGTGGTTCAAGCGGGCCGTCGCCGAGGGCCCCGGGTCGCCGCTGCGGGACCGCTACCACTTCCGGCCCGGCAAGGGCGAGAACGGCGAGCTCCCGCCCAACGACTGGGAGTCGATCTTCGGCGGCCCGGCCTGGACCCGGGTCACCGAGCCCGACGGCACGCCCGGCGAGTGGTACCTCCACCTCTTCGCCCCCGAGCAGCCCGACTTCAACTGGGAGCACCCGGCGGTCGGCGACGAGTTCCGCTCGATCCTGCGGTTCTGGCTGGACATGGGCGTGGACGGCTTCCGCATCGACGTCGCCCACGGCATGGTGAAGGCCGAGGGCCTGCCGGACCTCGGATCCCACGAGCAGCTGAAGCTGCTGGGCAACGATGTCATGCCGTTCTTCGACCAGGACGGCGTGCACGACATCTACCGCCAGTGGCGGCGCATCCTCGACGAGTACTCCGGCGAGCGCATCTTCGTGGCGGAGGCCTGGACCCCGACCGTGGAGCGCACCGCCAACTACGTGCGCCCCGACGAGCTGCACCAGGCGTTCAACTTCCAGTACCTGGGCACCCCCTGGGACGCCGCTGAGCTGCGCGAGGTCATCGACCGCACGCTGGACGCGATGCGCCCGGTCGGCGCCCCGGCCACCTGGGTGCTGTCCAACCACGACGTCACCCGGCACGCCACCCGCTTCGCCAACCCGCCCGGCCTCGGCACCCAGATCCGCCTGGCCGGCGACCGCGAGCTGGGGCTGCGCCGGGCCCGCGCGGCGACGCTGCTGATGCTGGCGCTGCCCGGCTCGGCCTACGTCTACCAGGGCGAGGAGCTCGGCCTGCCGGACGTCGTGGACCTGCCGGACGAGGTGCGCCAGGACCCGGCGTACTTCCGGGGCGCGGGCCAGGACGGCTACCGCGACGGCTGCCGGGTCCCGATCCCGTGGACGCGCGAGGGCTCGTCGTACGGCTTCGGCGACGGCGGGAGCTGGCTGCCGCAGCCGGAGGGCTGGGGCGAGCTGAGCGTCGAGGCGCAGACCGGCGTGCCCGGCTCCACCCTGGAGCTGTACCGTTCGGCGCTGGCCGTGCGCCGGAAGCAGGCGGACCTGGGCGCGGGCGACGCGGTGGAGTGGCTGGCCGCGCCCGAGGGCGTCCTCGTCTTCCGGCGCGGGGAGTTCGTGTGCGTCGCGAACACCACGGGGGAGCCGGTGACCCTCCCGGCGTACGGGCGGGTGCTGCTCGCCAGCGGCGAGGTGACCGCGGCGGACGGCGAGGCGAGGGTCCCGGCGGACACCACCGTGTGGTGGACCACCGGCTGAGGCCGTCCGGTCCGCAACTTTTTCCTTCAAGTCGGTACGGCCCGCTGCCCTTTCGGGTGGCGGGCCTCTAACATCTGCGTTGCCGCAAGGTTGCCGAAGTTTTCAGCAAGAAGCTTCAGGCGTCCTTCCGCGGTCCCCACACCCTTCGACGGAGAAGGAAACCCCACATGGCACGCAGAACCCTCGCCGGGGCCGTCGCCCTCGCCGCCGCCTCGGTTGTCATGACCCCAACTGCAGCGGAGGCCTCGCCCCCCGGCACCAAGGACGTCACCGCCGTCCTCTTCGAGTGGAACTTCGCCTCGGTCGCCCGCGAGTGCACCACCACCCTCGGCCCCGCCGGGTACGGGTACGTCCAGGTCTCACCGCCCGCCGAGCACATACAGGGCGCGCAGTGGTGGACGTCGTACCAGCCGGTGAGCTACAGGATCGCCGGCCGCCTCGGCGACCGCACCGCCTTCCGGAACATGGTGAACACCTGCCACGCGGCGGGGGTGAAGGTCGTCGTCGACACCGTCATCAACCACATGTCCGCGGGCAGCGGCACCGGCACCGGCGGTTCGCCGTACACGAAGTACGACTACCCCGGCCTGTACTCCTCGTACGACTTCGACACCTGCCGCTCCCAGATCAACGACTACCGGGACCGCTGGAACGTCCAGAACTGCGAGCTGGTCGGCCTCGCCGACCTCGACACCGGCGAGGAGTACGTCCGCAGGACCATCGCCGGGTACATGAACGACCTGCTCTCCCTCGGCGTGGACGGCTTCCGCATCGACGCGGCCAAGCACATGCCGGCCGCCGACCTGGCGAACATCAAGTCCCGCCTGACCAACCCCTCGGCCTACTGGAAGCAGGAGGTCATCTACGGCGCGGGTGAGGCCGTCCAGCCCACCGAGTACACCGGCACCGGCGACGTGCAGGAGTTCCGCTACGCCTACGACCTCAAGCGGGTCTTCAACGACGAGAAGCTCGCCTACCTGAAGAACTACGGCGAGGGCTGGGGCTATCTGAAGAGCGGCTCCGCCGGCGTCTTCGTCGACAACCACGACACCGAGCGCAACGGCTCCACGCTCAGCTACAAGGACAACGCCGCCTACACCCTGGCCAACGTCTTCATGCTGGCCTGGCCCTACGGCGCCCCGGACATCAACTCCGGCTACGAGTTCACCGACCACGACGCCGGACCGCCGGGCGGCGGCCGGGTGGACGCCTGCTGGCAGAGCGGCTGGAAGTGCCAGCACAACTGGCCCGAGATCAAGTCGATGGTCGGCTTCCGCAACGCCACCCGCGGCCAGGCCGTCACCGACTGGTGGGACAACGGCAACGACGCCATCGCCTTCGGCCGGGGCGACAAGGGCTTCGTGGCCATCAACCACGAGTCCGGGCCCCTGACCCGCACCTACCAGACCTCCCTCCCGGCGGGCACGTACTGCAACGTCCAGAACAACACGACGGTGACGGTGAACGGCTCGGGACAGCTGACCGCCACCCTGGGCTCCCGCACGGCCCTCGCGGTGTACGCGGGCAAGTCGTCCTGCTGAACACGCGCCGGTCGCGCCGCCGTTCACGGGAGGCGGCGCGGTCGGAGTAGGCACGTGCAGCCCTGGCGTTGGTTTCGCGGCCTCCGCGGGCAAGACTTAGGAGGTCGCATCGTTACTTCCGAGCGACAAGAG
>NZ_JBVITR010000005.1:203279-219652 GCF_055574875.1 Streptomyces sp. NPDC034670 | reverse complement strand
CGCGGGCGAATCTCACCTCACAGCGCGCACTCCAGGACCCCCCCCGCCCCCCACCCCCCCCCCCCCCCCCCCCGGCCTGCAAATCCTTACCGTTACTTTCAAGACCCTTGCTGTAAAGCTTTCAACGGCGATACCGTCACGCCCGGGCGCCCCGGCGACGTGGCCGGAACAGGTCGCGCCGCGGCGCGGGGCCGGGCCCGATGAGCCGCAGATCGCAAGGAGTTCACGCCTGTGACACCCAGCTGGCCGGCGCCCCGCAGGCGCCGCACCGTACCGGGCAGACGGGTCGCCGCCGTCACCGTGGCCGCGCTCGCCGCCACCCTCGTCCAGCCCTTCTCGGCCGGGGCGGCCGCCCCGCCCGCGCCCCCCTCGGACGCGGAACTGGCGAAGGCCCCCGCGCGGCACGACCTGACCCGCGAGCAGTTCTACTTCGTCCTGCCGGATCGTTTCGCCAACGGTGACGGAAGGAACGACCGCGGCGGGCTGACCGGTTCCCGCCTCACCACCGGCTACGACCCCACCGACAAGGGCTTCTACCAGGGCGGTGACCTCAAGGGACTGACGAAGAAGCTCGACTACATCAAGGGGCTCGGCACCACCGCCCTCTGGCTGGCGCCGATCTTCAAGAACCAGCCCGTGCAGGGGACCGGCAAGGACGCCTCCGCCGGCTACCACGGGTACTGGATCACCGACTTCACCCAGGTCGACCCGCACTTCGGCACGAACGAGGACCTCGAGACCCTCATCGACAAGGCCCACGCCAAGGGCATGAAGGTCTTCTTCGACGTCATCACCAACCACACCGCCGACGTCATCGACTACGAGGAGAAGTCCTACGACTACCTCTCCAAGGGCGCCTTCCCGTACCTGACGAAGGACGGCGAGCCCTTCGACGACTCGGACTACGCGGACGGCAAGCGGAAGTTCCCGCGCGTGGACACCGGTTCCTTCCCGCGCACGCCGGTCGTCCCCGACGCGAAGAAGGACCTCAAGGTCCCGTCCTGGCTCAACGACCCGTCGATGTACCACAACCGGGGCGACTCCACCTTCGCCGGCGAGTCCAGCACGCACGGCGACTTCTCCGGGCTCGACGACCTGTGGACCGAGCGTCCCGAGGTCGTCGAGGGGATGGAGAAGATCTACCAGCGCTGGGTGAGGGACTTCGACATCGACGGCTTCCGGATCGACACCGTGAAGCACGTCGACATGGAGTTCTGGACCCGGTGGGCCACCGCGCTCGACGCCTACGCGGCGAAGCGGGGCCGGGACGACTTCTTCATGTTCGGCGAGGTGTACTCCTCCGACACGGACGTCACCGCCCCGTACGTCACCGAGGGCCGGCTCGACGCCACGCTCGACTTCCCCTTCCAGGAGGCCGCCCGGAACTACGCCTCCCAGGGCGGCAGCGCGCGAAAGCTCGCCGCGGTCTTCGGCGACGACTACAAGTACACGACCGACCGGGCCAACGCCTACGAGCAGGTCACCTTCCTCGGCAACCACGACATGGGCCGCATCGGGACGTTCCTGAAGCAGGACGACCCGGAGGCGTCCGACGCGGAACTGCTGAAGAAGGACATGCTCGCCAACGAGCTGATGTTCCTCAGCCGCGGCAACCCGGTCGTCTACTACGGCGACGAGCAGGGCTTCACCGGCGCCGGCGGCGACAAGGACGCCCGCCAGACCCTGTTCGCCTCCCGCACGGCCGACTACCTCGACGACGACCTGATCGGCACCGACCGCACCCACGCCGAGGACACCTACGACACCCGCTCCCCGCTCTACCGGCAGATCAGCGCCCTCGCGAAGCTGCGCAAGGCGCACCCCGCCCTCACCGACGGCATCCAGCAGGAGCGGTACGCGGACGACGGCCCCGGCGTCTACGCCTTCTCCCGCACCGCCACCGGCAAGGACACCACCGAGTACGTCGTCGCCTTCAACAACGCCGGCGAGGCCAGGAAGGCCACCTTCGCCACCGGCTCCGCCCGGATGACGTTCAAGGGCATCCACGGCACCGACGCCACCGTGCGCAGCGACGCCGGCAAGAAGATCACCGTCACCGTCCCGGCCCGCTCCGCGATCGTCCTGAAGGCCGCCGGCCCGCTCGGCGAGCCCGCCACGAAGCCCACGCTCACCCTGAAGGCCCCCGGGGCCGGCGCCACCGGCACCGTCGAACTCACCGCCGACGTCGACGGGGGACAGCTCAACCGGGTCGTCTTCGCCGCCCAGACCGGCAACGGGACGTGGCGGACGCTCGGCTCCGCCGACCACGCCCCCCACAAGGTCACCCACACCATCGGCGGGGACGTCCCCGCCGGCACCGCCCTGCGCTACAAGGCCGTGGTGATCGACTCGGCCGGCCGCACCGCGAGCGCCCTGGCCGCCTCCAGCACCGGCACCCCGCCGGTCGAGGAACCGCCCACCGCGTCCTCCCGCGACTACGCGATCGTCCACTACCAGCGCCCCGACGGCGACTACGACGACTGGAACCTGTACGCCTGGGGCGACCTCGCGGAGGGCGAGGCCACCGAGTGGCCCGCCGGCCACCCCTTCACCGGACGCGACGCCTACGGCGCCTTCGCCTGGGTCAAGCTGAAGCCGGGCGCCTCCGACGTCGGCTTCCTGGTGGTCGACAAGGACGGCAACAAGGACGTCGCCACCGACCGCACGATCGACGTGACCCGCACCGGCGAGGTCTGGATCAAGCAGGGCGACGGGACCGTCACCACCGAACGGCCCGAGTACCCGGCCCAGGACACCACCAAGGCCGTCCTGCACTACCACCGCGCCGACGGGGACTACGACGGCTGGGGCCTGCACACCTGGACCGGCGCCGCCCACCCCACCGACTGGTCGAAGCCCCTGGAGCCGGTGAAGACTGACTCCTATGGCGCGGTCTTCGAGGTGCCGCTCGCCGAGGGTGCCACCAGCCTCAGCTACATCCTCCACAAGGGCGACGAGAAGGACCTCCCGACCGACCAGTCGCTCGACCTCAAGGCCGACGGGCACGAGGTGTGGCTGGTGAGCGGGCAGGAGAAGTACCTGCTGCCGCAGCCCGCCGGCTCCGCGGCCGCCCTCGACCTGACCACCTCCAAGGCGGTCTGGATCGACCGGGACACCGTCGTCTGGGACGGCGCCACCGCCGCCGCCTCCACCCAGCTCCTCGCCTCCCGCACCGGATCCGTCAAGGTCGAGGACGGCACGCTGGACACCGGCGACGCCCGCTGGATCCGCCTGACGAAGTCGGCCCTCACCGACGCCCAGAAGGCGAGGTTCCCCCACCTGAAGGACGGCACCGCCTGGACCGTCGACCCGCGCGACCGCGACCGGGTGCGCGAGGCCCTGCGCGGCCAGGTCGTCGCCACCCAGCGCGCCGCCACGGGGGCCGTGCTCGCGGCGACCGGCGTGCAGATCGCCGGCGTCCTGGACGACCTCTACGCCGGCCGCGCCACGCGGGCGGAGCTCGGCCCGGTGTTCCGCCACGGCCGTCCCACCCTCTCCGTGTGGGCGCCGACCGCGCAGCGGGTGTCCCTGGAGATCGGCGGCTCCACGGTCCGCATGAAGCGCGACGACGCCACCGGCGTCTGGTCCGCCACCGGCCCCGCCTCCTGGAAGGGCAAGGCGTACCGGTACGCGGTGACGGTGTGGGCGCCCACCGCGGGCGAGCTCGTCACCAACAAGGTCACCGACCCCTACTCGGTGGCCCTGACCACCGACTCCGAGCGCAGCCTCGTCGTCGACCTCGCCGACCGGCGCCTCGCCCCCGAGGGCTGGACGTCGCTGGAGAAGCCGAAGGCCGTGCCGCTCAGGGACGCCCAGATCCAGGAGCTGCACATCCGCGACTTCTCCGTCGCCGACCGCACGGCGAAGCACCCGGGCACCTACCTGGCCTTCACCGACAAGGACAGCGACGGCAGCAGGCACCTGCGCGAGCTGGCGAAGGCCGGCACCTCCCACGTGCACCTGCTGCCCGCCTTCGACATCGCCACCGTCCCCGAGAAGGAGTCCGACCGGGCGACCGTCGACTGCGACCTCGCCTCCTACCCCGCCGACTCCGACAAGCAGCAGGAGTGCGTCGGGAAGGCCGCCGCGAAGGACGCCTACAACTGGGGCTACGACCCGTACCACTACACGGTCCCCGAGGGCTCCTACGCCACCGACCCGGACGGCACCGCCCGCACGGTCGAGTTCCGCAGGATGGTCAAGGCGCTCAACGAGGAGGGCCTCGGGGTCGTCATGGACGTGGTCTACAACCACACCGCCGCGAGCGGCCAGGCGAAGACCTCCGTACTGGACCGGATCGTGCCCGGCTACTACCAGCGGCTGCTGGCCGACGGCTCGGTCGCGAACAGCACGTGCTGCGCCAACACGGCACCCGAGAACGCCATGATGGGCAAGCTGGTCGTCGACTCGGTCGTCACCTGGGCCAAGGAGTACAAGGTCGACGGCTTCCGCTTCGACCTCATGGGCCACCACCCGAAGGACAACATCCTCGCCGTGCGCGAGGCCCTCGACGCGCTCACCCCGAAGAAGGACGGCGTCGACGGCAAGAAGATCATCCTGTACGGCGAGGGCTGGAACTTCGGCGAGATCGCCGACGACGCCCGCTTCGAGCAGGCCACCCAGAAGAACATGGCCGGCACCGGCATCGCCACCTTCTCCGACCGGGCCCGCGACGCCGTGCGCGGCGGCGGCCCCTTCGACGAGGACCCCGGCGTCCAGGGCTTCGCCTCGGGCCTGTACACCGACCCCAACTCCTCGCAGGGCAACGGAACCGAGGCCGAGCAGAAGGCCCGCCTCCTGCACTACCAGGACCTCGTCAAGGTGGGCCTGAGCGGCAACCTCGCCGCCTACCGCTTCACCGACACCAGCGGCAAGGAGGTCACCGGCTCCCAGGTCGACTACAACGGCTCGCCCGCCGGCTACGCGGACGCCCCCGGCGACGCCCTCGCCTACGCCGACGCGCACGACAACGAGTCGCTGTTCGACGCGCTCGCGTTCAAGCTGCCGAAGGACACCCCGGCCGACGACCGGGCCCGCATGCAGGTCCTCGCCATGGCGACGGCCACCCTCTCGCAGGGACCGTCCCTCTCCCAGGCGGGCACCGACCTGCTGCGCTCCAAGTCGCTGGACCGCAACTCCTACGACAGCGGCGACTGGTTCAACGCCATCCACTGGAACTGCGCGGACGGCAACGGCTTCGGCCGCGGGCTGCCGCCGGCCGCCGACAACGAGGACAAGTGGCCCCACGCCAAGCCGCTGCTGAGCACGGTGCGGGTCGGCTGCCCGCAGATCGAGGGCGCCTCGGCCGCCTACCGGGACCTGCTGCGGATCCGCACGACGGAGAAGTCCTTCTCCCTCGACACGGCCGCGCAGGTGCAGTCCCGGCTCTCCTTCCCGCTGTCCGGGAAGGACGAGACGCCCGGCGTGATCACCATGCGGCTCGGTGACCTCGTGGTGGTCTTCAACGCCACGCCCGAGCGGCAGGAACAGCGCGTCGCCGCGCTCGCCGGGACGGACCACCGCCTGCACCCGGTGCAGGCCGCGGGCGGGGACCCGGTGGTGAAGACCTCGTCCTACGCGAGGGGGACCGGCACGTTCACCGTTCCGGCGCGCACGGTCGCGGTGTTCACCGAGGCCGGCTGACCCGGCCGGGGGCCGCGTCCGGGGCCTGTCCGGCACGACCCGCCGGACAGGCCCTAAGGTGAGCCCTTCCGACCCGAACAGGAGGGCTCATGCCGCAGATCACCGTCGACTACTCCGAGCGGCTGGCGGACGGTTTCGACCGGTCCGCCTTCGCGCGGGACCTGCACACCGCCGTCGTGGAGATCGCGGCCGCCAAGCCGCCCGCGTGCAAGACGCAGTTCCGCAGGACCGAGGAGACCGTGGTCGGCCCCGACACCGAGGGGCACGCCGTCGTGCACGTCACCCTGGGGCTGCTCGCGGGCCGCAGCGACGAGACCAAGGCCCGGCTCACCGAGGCCGTGCTGGAGCTGCTGCGGCAGCACGCGAAACCGGCCGAGGGCCTGGTGCTGCACGCCTCCGCCGAGGTGCGCGACCTGGACCCGTCGTACCGGAAGTTCGACGGCGAGTAGGACCTCACCGGTCACCGGCCGGCGGACGGTCCCACGTCAGGTCGGCGCGGCCCAGCCAGGCCGGCCGCACCGGCACTCCGTCCGCGTCCAGTCCGGCCCGCGGCTCCCGTGGCTCCTGCGGCTCCCCCGGTTCGTCCGGGGGAGCGGCGGGGGCGGCCGGTGGCGGGGCCGGCGCCTCGGCCGCGGGCTCCTCCTCGGCCACGGGTGCCGGGGCGGGGGGCGCGGCGGAGTCCTCCAGCAGTTCCGCCACGGTGAACCGGGTCACGAACGACTGCCACGTCCCGTCGACGACGAGCAGGAACCCGTCGCCGTCCCGCAGGAGACGGCGGCGCTTGGGGTTCAGGGGGTGCAGGGGCGTGTGGCCGCGCGCCCGCCGCTCCAGCTCCGCGAGCGCCTCCGCCCGGGACCCGGTGACGTGCGCCACCACCTGTGCCTGCGTGTGCTTGCGGTCCCCGGTCCCCAGGGTCGTCTCGACGACCAGGCCCCACGTCGCCACGGCGCTCACCCGGACGCCACCGTCATCAGCCGGCCCACCAGGTCGGTGAACGGCCCGTCACCCGGCTCCTTCCTCAGCAGGTCGCGCAGCAGCGCGGCCAGTTCCCCGTCCTGGGCGGCGGCGACGGCGGCCAGCGCGGCGAAGTCGTGCACCAGCTGGGTCTCCAGCTCGGCGCGCGGGATGCGCCGCCCGTCCAGCCAGATCAGCGCCGTGGACTCCACGAGCGAGATCCAGGAGCGGACGACCAGTTCCAGCCGGGCCGGCACCGCGCCCACCACGCCCAGGTGCGACAGCATCTGCTCGTACGCGGCCTGCCGCACGGAGTCGATCAGCGCGTTGGTGGCCGAGGAGCCGACCGCCGGGCCGCCGCGCATCAGGGCGGAGAAACCGGGGCCGTGCTCGTCGACGAAGTCGAAGAACCGCGCCATCACCCGCCGCAGCCGCGACCCCAGCGGACCCTCGTGCGGCTCGACGAACCGGGACGCCAGGTCCTCCGCGGCACGCTTCAACGCCGCCTCGTACAGGCTGAGTTTGCCGGGGAAGTAGTGGTAGACCAGTGGGCGGGAGATGCCCGCCGCCGACGCTATCTCGTCGATGGAGACCTCGTCGGGGGAGCGGCGGCTGAACAGTTCGAGGGCGACGCCGATCAACTGCTGCCGGCGCTCCTCGACTCCCATCCTGCGGCGTGCCCCGGTCGTCATGCGCCCACCCTACCGATCCGATTCGGTCTCGAACGATCCGGACCCGTCAGCGGTGTTCACCCCGGTTACCGCAGTCCGCTGACCGACCGCCCGTCCTCCAGCGTGCCCTCCAGGTCCGCCCGGGCGCCCCGTTCGGCGCGGACGGCCAGCAGGTGTCCCCGGGCCGACCCCTCGACCCCGCCCGCCGCCCTGACGGACACCAGGTCGCGGCTGCCGGCGGCCAGCAGGTACCAGGCGCCCGTCCCGGACCTCCACAGCACCCCGGCGAGCACCTGCGGCCTGCGCGCCCCGCACGCCGGTACGTCCTCGGCCCTCGCCGTCACCGTCCCCGACCGCCCGCCCGGCGGGCGGAACTGCGCCAGGACCCGGGCCCCGCCGCCCCGCCAGGTCTCGGCACGGGTGCACACCCACACGGCCGGTCCTCCTGCGCCCGCCGCGCTCGCGCCGGGCAGCGGCTGCTCGGCGAACTCCCAGGCGTTCACGCTCCGCACGCCCGCGGAGCGCACCGCGCTCAGCGAGCACGCGAACGGCGCCCAGGTGCGCAACGCCTCGGCACCGGCGGCGGAACCGGCCGCGCCGGGCCGCCCGGCGGTCAGGTGGGCCGGGACCAGCTCGCCGAGGTCGGTCACCAGCCGGGTGCCGGTGCCGTCGGTCAGCTGCAGCACGTTCCACGAGACGCAGGGCCCGGGTTCCAGGGCCGGGCTGGACAGGGGCGGGGTCACCCCGTCGGTCAGGGGCAGGTCCGTCACGCCGGAGTCCGGCTCGCGCAGGTCCCGCTCGCCCGCCCCGCGCACCCAGGGCGCCGTCAGGTAGCGGACGCCGCCGTCGGTCCGGCTCAGCACCACCGCGCCCGCCCCGGCCCGGCCGGCCCCGTCGACCCGGGCGAAGTCGAGTGCCGCGCCCCGCGCGCCGTCCGCCGGTTCGGCGTACCGCACGAGGCGCAGACCGTCGTGGAGGACCACCACGCGCGCACCGTCGACCCTCCCGGCGTACAGCAGCTGGGGCGGCCCGGCGGGGCCGCCGGAGGGGGTGCCGGGCGTCGCGGACACCTGGACGTCCCCGCCCGGCCGGGCCCAGACGGCGAGGGCGCGGCGCAGCAGGGCCGTGTCACGGGTGAGGCCGCCGCGTGCGGACCACACCGAGAAGTCGACGCGTGCGGAGGTCTTCCAGGCGGTGGGGGAGACCCGGGTCAGCCTCCCCGGGTCCAGCGCCGCCCGCGCGGCCGGGTTCGGGGCGTACGGGGGTGCGGCGGCGCCGTCGGGGCCCCGCTCGCCGTCCGCCGGAACGAGCAGCGCCCCGCAGACGGCGAGCGCGGCCCCGGCCACCAGCGCGGCGTCCAGACGGCGGCGGCGGCGCAGCAGATCGGTCGGCCGGGCCTGGAGCGAGCAGGGGTCGAACTCGGGGGAGCCGAGCAGCCGGTGCGCGGCGGGGACCCGGTCGGCCTCGTCCAGCGCGGCGTCCGGGTCGGTGACGCCCGCCGCCGCGAGCACCTCGCGCACGTCCCCGTCCGGCAGCCGCTCCAGACCGCGCAGCACGCAGGCGGCGCGCGCCGGACCGGAGAGCGCGGCCAGCCGCTGGTCGAGGGCGAGCCCGTCGGCGCCGCCCGAGTGCGGGAACAGCTTCAGGCCCCACACCAGGGGCAGCAGCGGCGGCAGCTGCGCCCGCCGGGGCCACGCCCTGCGCCACAGCGGCAGACAGGCCTCCAGCGCCGTGCGCACCACGCGGAGGCGGACCAGCGCGTACCCGGGGTCGCCGTCGCGGCCGGCCGGGAGGGAGGGGACCGCCGGGGCCGGGGTGCGGGAGCGGGGCAGGGCCCGCTGGACGAGGGAGTGCGCGGTCAGCACCCGCCGGCCGCGGCCCGTCCCGGACGGCAGGACCAGGTAGGCGATCCGGACGAGCCGCGGATAGTGCTCGACGAGCGCGGCCTCGGCCCGCTCGGGGTCCACGACCGGCCCGGCCGGGGAGGAGGGAGCGGAGCGGCGGGCGGCATCCTGTGACTGCACGTTCGGCTGAACGAGCGAACCGCCGGATGGTCACCCGGCGGTGCCCCGCCACCGCCCGGCGGGGTCGACGGGCGGGCGCGGGCCGCCCCCGGCCACCGGTGGCGCGGGGGCCCCGGGTGGTCGTCGAAGGCGGTCCGGGCGGCGGTCACGCGGGCCCTCCCGGCCGCTGTCCGCCGGGGCGCCGTCGCCCGCGCGTGCCCGTCGCCGCACCGGGAATTGAGCGCTTCGCACGCGCGGGCCGTATCGAAGGCGAGAGGGCCCCGTGCCGGGGCTCCGTGCGGCACGTCGCCGTCGAGGACCGGAGGAACGCATGAGGGTGACCCGACCGATGCTCGCGCTGACCGGCGCGGTGGTGGCACTGGCGCTGACGGGCTGCGGGTCCGGTGACGGGGGGAAGGACGACGCGGTGCCGGCCACCGCGACCGGCAGTCTGGAGCGCCTGGCCGCCGAGGTGCAGTGCGAGCCGGACATGCAGACCGACGCCGACACGATCCGCCAGGCCATCTGCAGGAGGGGCGGGGAGAAGTACGTCCTGGCCACCTTCGCCACCGACCGCGGCCAGCGCGAGTGGATCGACATGGCCAAGGACTACGGCGGTTTCTACCTCGTCGGGCGCAAGTGGGTCGCCGTCGGCGAGGAGGGGCTGCTCGCCGACCTGCGCGGCCGGCTCGGCGGCGACGTGGAGGAGGGCGTCGACCACGGCGGTGCGGGCCACGGCGGCACGGACCACGGCGGCACGGACCACGGCGGTGCGCACGCGTCCGGTCACGCCGGGCACGGGGGCTGAACGGGCGCACCGGGCGCACCGGAGGAGGGCCGGTGGCGGGGATTCCGCCACCGGCCCTCCTCCTTCACCCCTTCAGCGGGCGTCCCGGGGGATCAGGTGCAGTTCCTGCCCGAGTTGATGCACTTGACGACCTTGTTCATCAGCTTCTCGTCCATGACGTTGATGAAGTCGTTGTGGTCGGTGATCGGCTTGTGCAGCTGCTCCGGGAAGCTGTCCACGGCGTACGGGTTCTTCACCTGACCGTTCTCGATGGTCGGGGTGGGGACGTCGTAGACCAGGCGGACCTGGAGCTGCGGGATGGCCTTGAAGCCGTCCGGGCAGCTGCCGTCCGCCTGGACGAACGCCACGTGGTCGCGGTGGTTGGCGCTGTCGGTGTTCTGTCCGTCCCAGCAGCTCTGGAAGTTGGACGTGCGCACCAGCTGACTGCCCTCGGGGCACAGCACGTACTTGTCCGTGGACTGCCGGTCCTCGAAACCGGTGCAGCTGTACGAGGTGTTGGCGTTCTTGAGGCCGTTGGTGAACGCCTTGGCGTCACCGGTGATGATGCGCATGAGCTTCGGGATCGCGACGACCTTGCTCCGCTTGTTGCCGACGAACCGGAGCTGGGCCTCCTGGGCCTGCAGGATCCTGCCGACGTTGCCCTCGGCGCCGCCGCCCTGGTCGTTCGCGTCGAACTCCCGGGTGCCGTCCTGCACGCGCAGCACCGGCCAGAAGTACGAGGACCTGTCGCCCTTGTTCTGGCAGCTGGTCTCGGCGACGACCAGGTCGTCGTCGCTGGAGAGCGAGCTGTTGCTCTGGTTGCCGACGTAGTCGTGCATGTGGTGCGCGCCGTTCGCGACACCGGGGGCCACGATGATGTTGTCGCTGTTGTACAGCTTGTTCTCGTTGACGCCGCACTTGGTGGTGAAGGAGCCGGTGGACCCGGTGTTCCCGTTCGCGGCCAGACCGTTCGGCAGGTCGCGCGAGTTCGGCGGGACGTCGTTGATGTCGACGAAGTCCTCGGCGAACGGCCCCGCGGCGCCGTTGCCGTTGTCGTTCGGGACCTGCCCGTCGCCCTGGTCCTGCCCGTTGCCCTGGTCCTGGCCGTCTCCCCGGCCCTGGCCGTCACCGTTCTGGCCGTCGTTCGGCTGCGGCTGGTCGGCGGGGCGGCCGGAGCAGTCGGCGAGTTCGTCCAGGTTCCCGGGGGCCTGGCCGCCCGCGCGGTTGATCTGCAGCTTGATCCGGTCGATGAGCACCTTCCGCCGGTCCTTGAGCGGGCCGAGGATGGCGTTCCGGACGTACTGCGGGTCCCCGGCCTGCGCCTGGCGCGTGGTGACCAGGCGCTGGTAGGCGTCGGTGATCTGCTGGTCCATCGAGGCCAGTTCACCGTCCACCTCACCGCGGGCCCGGTCCGGCACGTCGGAGAGCTGCTGGCCGACGTCCGGGCAGTCGATCGTGGCGATCTGCCGTGCCGCGTTCGACTTCGTCCGGTTGTCCGGCGCGTTCTCCTCGTGCGCCGAGGCGTAGAAGTTCGCCCAGATCAGCCCGCCCCCACCGAGCGCTAGGGCCGCCGTTGCGGCTACGGCCTTGGTGGCCAGCGGCGTGCGGCGTTTTCTTGTGTTGCTTCCCATGGAACTCCTCTGACTTCCTTGCGGGGCATCCCATTGCGAGGCATCGAGCGGCCCGACAGGAGTGAAGCGGCTCCCTTGAGTACGGGAGCCGCCCCGCAGGTGTTCACCCGTCCCGGAAATCGATGGGAGATCCGTACGGCGCGGTGGTTTCAACAGCCCCTGGAGCACCGGGAGTTGCCGACCGCCCACGCGGGGTGCACGGCCGGGTCCGGTGTCACCGGCCGTGGTCGAGGTAGGCGAGAACCGCCAGCACGCGCCGGTTGTCGTCGTCCGAGACCTCCAGCCCCAGCTTGGCGAAGATGTTCGCGGTGTGCTTCGCGATCGCCCGTTCCGTCACCACCAGCCGGGCCGCGATCGCCGTGTTGGACCGTCCCTGCGCCATCAGCTCCAGCACCTCCCGCTCCCGGGGCGTCAGCCGTGCCAGCGGCCGGTCGTCGCCCGACCGCCGCGCCAGCAGCTGCTGGATCACCTGCGGGTCCATCGCCGTGCCGCCCGCCGCCACCCGGCGCACGGCGTCCACGAACTGCTCCGCGTCGAACACCCGGTCCTTCAGCAGGTACCCCACCCCGCCGCTGCCGTCGGCCAGCAACTCCCGCGCGTAGAGCTGCTCGACGTGCTGGGAGAGCACGAGCACCGGCAGTCCGGGCCGTCCGCGGCGGGCGTGCAGCGCGCACTGCAGCCCCTCGTCGGTGTGCGTCGGCGGCAGGCGTACGTCGACGACGGCGACGTCCGGCTCCAGCTCGGCCAGGGCCCGGGCCAGTTCGGGCCCGGACTCCACGGCCGCCGCGATCTCGAAGTCGTGCGCCTCGAGGAGCCGGACGAGTCCGTCGCGCAGCAGGAACAGGTCTTCGGCTAGGACAACGCGCAAGGGATCTCCATGGTGACCATGGTGGGACCGCCCGCGGGACTGCTGACGGCCAGGACGCCGTCGAATGTACCCAGGCGCCGCTCGACCCCGGTCAGTCCCGAACCGGCCCCGACCACCGCGCCGCCCTTGCCGTTGTCGGTGACGGTCACCCGCAGGGAGCCGTCCGCGTGGTGCACGTCGACCCAGATCCGGTCGGCGCCGGAGTGCTTGACCGCGTTGGTGAGCACCTCGCTCACGGCGAAGTACGCGGCCGACTCCACGGGGGCGTCCGCCCGCCCGGGCAGCTCCACGCTCACCTCGGTGGCCACCGGCAGCCGCAGTGCCAGCGCCCGCACCGCGTCGCCCAGCCCGCGCTCGGCCAGCACCGGCGGATGGATGCCGCGCACCAGCTCGCGCAGCTCCGACAGGGCCTCCACGGAGGACCGGCGGGCCTGCGCGATCAGCTCCCTCGCCTTCGCCGGGTCCTTGTCCAGCAGCGCCTCGATGGTCCCCAGGTCCATGCCCACCGCGACCAGCCGCGCCTGCGCCCCGTCGTGCAGGTCCCGCTCGATGCGCCGCAGTTCGGCCGCGGAGGTGTCCACGGCGTCCCGCCGCGTCTCGGTCAGCACCCGCACCCGCTCGGCCAGCTCGCTCTGGTGGGAACCGAGGACCGCCCGGGTGAGCCGGAAGTGGACGTCCAGCAGGCGCCGGGTGAAGAAGTGCGCGAGGAACAGCAGGGCGAGGGCGAGCACACCCGCGCCGAGCGCGGACGTCTGGTCGTCGACGGGCACGAAGCCGTACCAGTACCCGTCGGGCATCACCCGCCACAGCCCGATCGCCAGCGCGAACCCCTCCAGCGGGTAGAGCAGCAGCACCGCCGGCAGCAGCGCGGTGACGAAGCCCGCGGTCATGTCGGCCGGCAGCCACATCAGGTCCCGCCAGGTCGCCGGGTCGCGCAGCATGCCGAAGGTGCGCGTCCACGGGTTGGCGTCCCCCGGCAGCGGCCGGTACGCGGGCGGGATCCGCACCCCGCCCCACTCGGCCGCCAGCACCCGCCGCCAGTTCGCGTACGCGCGCACCCCCGTCAGCACGTACGGGGTGGTGACGAGGCCGATCCCGATCGGGACCAGCGCGAGGGAGATCAGGGCCAGCGAGAAGCACAGGACCGCCGCCGGCAGTCCCACCAGGGCCAGTGCCAGCCCCCGTACCGCGGCGAGCGCGATGCCCCGCCCCCCGGTCCGCCCGTCGCCGCTCTTCGTGTCCGTGGTCATGGCGCAAGTCTGGCCGAGGGGGACCCGGTGGTCACTGGGCCGGGCCCCCCGGCCGGGAGGTGGTGCTGCCTACACCCCTCCGGCGTTCCCGGCGCGCGCCAGCACCTTCGCCTCCACCTCCGGGTCCAGTCCCTTGAGCGTCCGGTCCGGGCGCTGGGGCGCGGTGCCGCCGATGTCCTGCAGCCAGCGCCAGGTGTCGGCCACGGTCTCGCCGACCGGCCGGCAGCGCAGCCCCGTCGCGACCGCCCGGGAGACGTCCGCGGAGTGCAGCGCGGCGTACCCCTCGCTGTCCGGCGGCACCCACACCGGCAGCTGCGTCCACGGCTCGACGCCCGCCTCGAGGATCACCTCCGGCTCGGTCCACCGCAGCTCGGCCGCGCCGCCGGTCACCTCGGCGCACGCCTCGAGCAGCTCGCCCATGGTCGCGTGCCCCTGCGGGGAGATCAGGTTGTACGGCCCGCTCAGCCCCTGTCCGGCCGCCCCGAGGATCCACGCGGCGAGGTCGCGGACGTCGACGTACTGGAGCCGCAGGTCGCGCGGCCCCGGGGCGAGGACCGGCCCGCCGCGCGCCGTCCGGGTCAGCCACCAGGGCAGCCGGCCCACGTTCTCGTACGGACCGAGGATCAGCCCGGCCCGCACCAGCACCGACCGGTCCGCGCCGAAGGCGTCCACGGCGGCCAGCTCACCGCCCAGCTTGTCCTGCGCGTACTCGGTGGGGCCGGCGTCCGGGGAGGCGCCCTCCACCACCGGCGCCCGCTCGGTGTACCCGGCGGGCGGGGCCCAGGCGTAGACCGAGCAGCTCGACACGTACGCGTACCGCCCGGCGCGGTCCCGCAGCAGCCGCGCCGCGTCCCGCACCGCGCGGGGGGCGGCCGACCAGGTGTCGACGACGACGTCCCACTCCCCGGGGTCCTCGCCGAGCGCGGCCAGGCCGTCGGGCGCGGTGCGGTCGCCCAGCAGCGTCCGCGCCCCCGGCGGCGCGGGGCGCCGCCCCCGGTGGAACACGGTCACGTCCCAGCCCCGGCCGAGGGCCGCCTCGACGACGGCCCGGCCCGCGAAGTCCGTACCACCCAGCATCAGAAGTCTCATGGGGGTGACTCTGCCCGGCCCGGCGGCGCGGGGGAACGGGAATCTGCTGTCGGCAGAGGGCGGGCGGCGGACGGCCTCAACGCCCGGACGGCGGCAGATACTTGTAGCCGACCCGGCGCACCGTGCGCGCGGATCAGACCCGCCCGGCCTTCTCCAGGGCGGTGCAGCACGTGTCGACCAGCAGGCGGGTCACCACGTACGGGTCGACGTTGGCGTTCGGGCGGCGGTCCTCGATGTAGCCCTTGCCGTCCTTCTCGACCTGCCACGGGATGCGGACCGAGGCGCCCCGGTCGGAGACGCCGTAGGAGTACTCGTCCCACGGGGCGGTCTCGTGCAGGCCGGTGAGGCGGTCGTCGATGCCGGCGCCGTAGTTCTTGACGTGGTCGAGCGGCTTGGAGCCCTCGCCCAGCGCCTCGCACGCGGTGATGACCGCGGCGTAGCCCTCGGGGCCTTCGCGCATCGCCCGGGTGGAGAAGTTGGTGTGCGCGCCGGCGCCGTTCCAGTCGCCCTTGACCGGCTTCGGGTCCAGGGTGGCGGCGATGCCGAAGTCCTCGGCGGTGCGGTAGAGCAGCCAGCGGGCCACCCACAGCTGGTCGGCGACCTCCAGCGGCGACAGCGGACCGACCTGGAACTCCCACTGGCCCGGCATCACCTCGGCGTTGATGCCGGAGATGCCCAGACCCGCCTTCAGGCAGTTGTCCAGGTGCGCCTCGACGACCTCGCGGCCGAAGATCTCGTCGGAGCCGACCCCGCAGTAGTAGCCGCCCTGCGGGGCCGGGAAGCCGCCCTTGGGGAAGCCCAGGGGGTGGCCCTCCCGGAAGAAGGTGTACTCCTGCTCGATGCCGAGGACCGGCTCCTGGGCGGCGAACCTCTCGGCCACCTCGACCAGCGCGGCCCGGGTGTTGGACGCGTGCGGCGTCATGTCCGTGGTGAGGACCTCGCACAGCACCAGGACGTCGTCACCGCCGCGGATCGGGTCGGGGCAGACGAAGACCGGCTTGAGCACGCAGTCCGAGGCGTGCCCCTCGGCCTGGTTGGTGGAGGACCCGTCGAAGCCCCAGACCGGCAGCCCGGCCCCCTCGGCCGTGTCCCGGGGAGAGGTGAGGATCCTCGTCTTGGAACGCAGCTTGGCGGTCGGCGCGGTGCCGTCGATCCAGATGTACTCGGCCTTGAAGCTCACGGTCCACATCCTTCGGGTGGGGCTGGGCGCCGGTGCGGGTGGTGCGGCGCTGCGGCGCGGGGACGCCGCTCTCCATGCCGGGCAGTCTGTCAACGGGCGATTTCCCGGCCATTGCCCGGACGTGAACCCCGTGTTACCGCGTCCCGCGGTGTCCCACCCCGCGGCGTGAGCGGGTGTGCGGGAGGGGGAGGGGGGGGGGGGGCGGGGGGGGGGGGGGGCCCCGGGGGGGGGGGGGGGGGGGGCCCACCCCTTCCGTCCCACCCCGTACGGCCCGGAAGCTTCCGGGTTTCCCTCCTT
>NZ_JBVITR010000005.1:190780-203269 GCF_055574875.1 Streptomyces sp. NPDC034670 | reverse complement strand
CCCACTCTCCCCTTCCCCCCCTCCCCCCCCTTCCCCATTCGCGCGACTTCTCTTGCCCCCCCCCCCCCCCCCCCCCCCCCCCCCCCCCCCCCCCCCCCTCCCGGGCGGGGCCGGAGCGTCACCCCACCCTTTCGATCACCGCCCGGCGGATCAGGAACTTGCCGGGCTCCCTGACCTGCTCGAAGGCCGCGTCGTTGAGCAGGACGCAGCTGCCGGACACCGAGGTGACCTCCACCGTCGTGGACTTGTCGTTGTCCAGGTTGGTGACCTTCAGCTTCGTGCCGGCCGGGAACTGGTTGCTGGAGGCGGCCGGCGCGCCCGCCTCGCCGGAGAGGGTGACGGTGGACCCGTTGCACACCTGTTCACCGGAGGCCGCCGCGCCCTGGCCGCCGGGGCTCCGCGCGGCGTCGCCGCCGCCCGCCTGCCGGTCCGGGGCGGGCTGCGCGGGGGCGGACTGCCCGGGCTGCGCGGCCTGGGAGCCCTGAGCCGACTCCCCCACCGCGCACCCGGACGCCTCCTGCTTGCGCTTGATCTCCTCGACGACCGCCTCGCGGTTGGCGATCCGCGCCTCGGACTGCGCGTCGGGTGCGGCCCGCTGGTCCTCGATGAACTTCTGGTTGTTGCCGAGGGCGGTGGCGAGGCCCTGGCAGACGGTCGAGTCCGCCGCCGACTTGGTGACGGGCGTCTGCGCGGCGTTCGACGTGGTCGCCATGACGAAGGCGCCGCCTCCCGCCACCGTCGCGGCGCTCACCAGCAGGGCGAGCTTCTTCTTGGGGCCGAGGGTTCTCCTGCGCGGCATGCGCGCCTCCTGAAGAGGTAGAGGGAGCGTACGCCGCTATGTACGAGATGCCGAACAGGGTTGCTCAGCGGTGGGATCGAATGGCCGAAGTAACCTGCGTCACACGGCGGTCGAGCTGCCGCGGGTCACCCGGTCTCCTCCGGCCTCGTCCGCCGACCGGGACGAGGACGGAGGTGACCGGGTGGACGGACGACCGGGTGAACGGGCGACCGAGGGCCGGGGGAACGGAGGGCCGGGCGGCCGGGCGGCTAGCGGGACAGGGCGTCCCGCACCGCGTCCTGCGTGCGGGCCACGACCGCCGTGCCGTCGTCCGCGGTGATGATCGGGCGCTGGATCAGCTCGGGGTGCCCGGCGAGCGCCGCGATCCAGCGGTCCCGCGCGCCGGCGTCCCGCGCCCACTCCTCGAGCCCGAGCTCCTTCGCGGCGGCCTCCTGGGTCCGGGTGATCTCCCACGGCTCCAGGCCGAGGCGGTCCAGCACCTCGCGGACCTCCTCCTCGCTCGGCACGTCCTCCAGATAGCGGCGGACGGTGTAGTCGGCCCCCTCGGCGTCGAGCAGGCCGAGGGCGCCGCGGCACTTCGAACAGGCCGGGTTGATCCAGATCTCCATGCGGCCCACGGTACCGCCCGGAGGGGTTCCGAAGCCCCGTCCCGGGTCGTGCCGCGGCACGCTCTGTTCGAATTTCCGGGCACCTCACGCGCCCCTCGCGAACCAGGTGTGAAGCTCCGGCAATTCCCTTTCCCACCTGGGCGTTTGCTCGGCTCCGCGGGCTGCCTGGATGTCAGTGCCGGACAGTAGACTGGAAGCAGTGTTCGAGGGAATCGCCGGGGTCGTCGTGGATCCCGGCGACCGCCCTGACGCGACAGGAGGATGCCCGTGCCCGCCGCCCTCAGGCCCAAGCCCCTGCCCACCCAGTCCACCGCGAAGCGTCCCGTCCTGCTCGAAACGCCCTGCGCACCCGTGCAGAAGCGGACGCTGCCCGCGGGCCGTCCGCGGGAGTGGTACGTCGCGCACAACCGCCGGCTCAAGGCGATGCGGCTCGCCATCGCCCTGCTCGACTCCGGCGTCTACCTGCCCGAGCAGGCGCGCGACGAGACGATCCGCAGCACGGCGGAGCTGATCGGCGTGCACCCGCCGTCGGCCGCGACGTGCCGCCTGGTGCGGGCGTTCATGCGCTACGGCCGCTGAGCCGGACGCGGCACCCCGGCACCGCTCCGGTGGGTCACCGCCGGGGTGCCGCGTCCGCCGGCACGCCCGTCAGTACGGGCGGAAGTCGATGTACCCGAGGAACAGGATCACCGCCACCACGCAGCCCAGCACCAGGGCCGTCGACCTCCAGGACGACCGGCCGGGCGACCGCCCGGCCGGTCCCGTGCGCCGCCGGGACCCCCTGGTGTGCTCCGGTTCGGGGCGGAACGGGACCGGTCCGGGCGGGTTGTCCTTCCAGCGCGCGGCGAGCATCCGGGCCCGGGCCGAGGGCTCCTTGTGCTCCGCGCCGTCGGCCCACCGCAGGTCGAACTCGCGCCCCTCGGCGTCGCCCCACTCGCCCCCGCCGTGCCCGCCGTCCTTCTCGGCCATCCCCGTTTCCCCTCTCGAACATTCCGTCGGGAACCAGGATCCCCCCTCCGGTCCCTGCTGTGAAGCGCGGGCCCCGCGCCGACAACCGGTCGCGGAGTGAAGTGAGTTGTGCGCCGGAGCGGCCCCGGGGATGCTTCCGGGGACGGGGGCGGTCCCCGGGGTGGGCGGCGACGGACGGTACAGGGGGAGCGCATGGCGGCCGTACGGGGAGACGAGGACGGGCGCGGACGCACCGGCGCCGGTCCCGACGGCAGCGAGGTCGTGGCGGCGGCCCAGGTGCGGATCCGGACGGCCGGCGAAGCGGTGGCCGGCGCCGGGTTCCTCGTCGACGCCGACCTCGTGTGCACCTGCGCGCACGTCGTCGCCCGGGCCCTCGGTGTCCCGTACCCCGCCGGACGGACCCCGGACGCCGGCACCCCCGTCGAGCTGGACTTCCCGCTGCTGAGGGGCCGCCCGCGGGCACGGGCGCGAGTGGTGTCCTGGCGGCACGGCGGCGCGGACGTCGCCCTGCTCCGCCTCGATGCCGCCGTCGACGGCGCCCGGCCCGTACCGCTGGCCGACGGAACCGGCGTCTGGGGCCACTCCTTCCGCGCCCTCGGCCACCCGGTCGGCGCCGACCAGGGCGTCTGGGTTTCCGGCACCCTGCGCGCCGGACAGGGCGAGGGCTGGGTGCAGATGGAGACCCGGGAGCCGGGACCGCGGATCACGGAGGGGTTCAGCGGCGCGCCGGTCTGGGACGACGTCCAGCACGGCGTCGTCGGGATGACGGTCGCCGCGCACCGGGGCGCGAGCACCGCGTACCTGCTGCCGTCCGCCGACCTCGTCGACGAGGAGGTCCTGCGGCCCCGCTGCCCGTTCCGGGGGCTCGCCGCGTTCACCGCCGACGACGCCGGGTTCTTCCACGGCCGTGACGACGACATCGCCCGCGTCCTCGGCGCCGTCCGGCGCCGTCCGGTCACCCTGGTGGCCGGACCGTCCGGATGCGGGAAGTCGTCCCTGGTGGGCGCGGGGGTGCTGCCCCGGCTGCGGGCCGGGGGGACGGGCGCCACCACGCTGCGGCCGGTGCCGGGCGTCCGCCCGTCCGCCGTCCTGGCCCGTGCCCTCACCGGGCTGCTCGAACCCGGGCTCGGCGAGGTCGCCCGGCTCGCCGCCGCCGAGGAACTGGCCCGCCTGACCGACGCCGGCGCCGACGTGCCCGCCGAACTGCGCGCCCGCGTCCTCGCCCGCGCCGGCGGCCCGGGGCACGTGCTCTTCGTCGACCAGTTCGAGGAGTACGCCGGTGCCGACCCCGCCGCAGGGCGGGACCTGTTCGCCCTGCTCGTCGCCCTCGCGGGCCGGGAGGGGGAGGCGGTCCTGAGGGTCGTGGCGACGGCGCGCCCGGACGCCCTCGACTCCCTCCTGACGCCCGCCACGTCCGACCTCGTCAGCGACGCCGTCCAGTTCCTGGCCCCGCTCACCGGCGACGACCTGCTGCGGGCGGTGACCGCGCCGGTCGACGCCCTGCCCGGCCTGTGGTTCGAACCGGGGCTGCCGGAGCGGATCGTCGCGGACGCGGGGGAGGAGCCCGGGCGGATGCCGCTGGTCCAGTTCGCGCTCACCGAGCTGTGGCGGCGCCGTGCCCGGGGCACGCTCACCCACGCCGCGTACGACGGGCTCGGCGGCGTCGCGGGAGCCCTGGTCGGATACGCCGACCAGGTGGTCGAGGCCCTGACCCCCGCCGAGCGGGCCCTCGCCCCCCGCCTCCTCGTCCAGCTGGCCCGCCCCACCGACGGCGACGGCTTCGCCCGCCGCCCCGCCCGCACCGCCGACCTCGCCCCTCACCTCGCCGACCTCGCCCGTAAGCTGGCCACGCCCGGCAAGCTGGTCGTCCTCTCCCGCCCGCCCGGCGGCACCGAGCGGGACGAGATCGCCGACCTCGCGCACGAGGCGCTGACCGCGCACTGGCCCCTGCTGCGCCGGTGGCTCACCGACTCCCGCGACTTCCGCCGCTGGCAGGAGCAGCTCCGGGCCGACCTGGACCGCTGGGAGGCGCAGGACCGGGGGCCGGCGCGCCTGCTGACCGGGACCGACCTGACGGAGGCCGTCCGCCGCACCGCCGGCCACCCCGACGACGTCACCGACGCCGAAGCGGAGTACGTCCGCCTGAGCCTGCGCCACGCCCGCCGCGGCGCCCGCGTCCGCCGGGCGGCGGTGGCGGCCCTGGCGGCTCTGACCGTCCTCGCGGTCGTCCTCGCGGGGACGACGTACACGAATCTCCGCGCGGTGCGCGACCAGCTCCGCACCCAGGCCGCAGGCCTGCTGGCCCAGAGGGCCGACGACCGCCCCGCCGACGACCCCGCCACCGCGCTCCAGCTGGCCCTGGCGGCCTGGCGCACGAAGGACACCCGGAGAACGCGCCAGGCACTGATGAACCAGTACGCGCGCGCCCCGCAGCTGCTGGGGGCGTACCCGTCGCTGTGGAAGGGCCGGGTGGCCGGCGCGGCCGCCGGCGCGGACGGCCGGGTCCTGCTGGTGCGGTCGAGCCCGACCGACGGGGGAGACCGCTCGCGGCTCACCGTGATCACCGGCGCCCCGGACGGGAAGCCCCGGTCGAGGGAGCTGGCGGACGTCCCGGAGGGCGAACTGCTGACGGCCGTCAGCCCGGACGGGCGGTACGCCGCCGCCGTCGGCGGGGAGAAGACGGTGCGACTGTGGCGGACGGACGGGAGTGCCCGGCCGCGCCTGCTGAGGCCGGGCGGGCAGCCGCTGCCCTCCGAGGCCTTCGGGGCCCTGGACTTCAGCAGCGACGGGGAGCGGCTGCTCCTCATGCTGAACGACAACTCCGGCGCGTGCTCCAAGGGCCACGCGTCCTGCGTGCCGTCCTCCCTGCACGCCTGGGAGACGGGGTCCGGCGACCGCCTGCCGGTGCCCGTGGACATCGTCGCCGGGCAGAACCTGCAGGAAGCCGCGTTCACCTCGGACCCGGACACGGTCGTGACCGTCAGGTGGGAGAAGCGCGGCAAGCGTGCGGAGCTGAGGGACCTCACGACCGGCCGCTCCCGGCACGTCTTCCAGGCGACGGAGGGGACCGGCCTGCGGGCCGGCGGCGAGGCCCTCCTCCTCACCGGGGACACCCCGTACCTCCAGGAGCTCGGCCGCGGCCCGGGACGCCGGGTCCCGTGGACCGGGAAGGGCTCCACCCAGGACGCCACCTTGCGCTACGAGACCGACGACGGGGAGATCGGCCACAGGGTGCCGGCGGAACACGCCTACGAGGAACGGACCCTCGTCGACGCGCACACCCGCCGCACCTACCGCGTCCGGGTCCCGACCGCCGGGAAGGCCTCGTACGACCACAGCGGTCTCACCGCGGCACCCCGAGAGGACGGAGGGCTCACCGTTCTCGTCCCGGTCGGCACCACCCTGCTGGCCGTCCGCGCCGAGCCGACGGGGCCAAAGCGGTTCACCGGAACCGGCTCCGGCGGCCGGTACGCCCTGTCGCCCGACGGGCGGTACGTGGCCAGGGTCGACCTCGGGCGCCTGGAGATGCTCGGCGTCTCCCGCGAGCGGCACGCCGACGTCCCCCTCGACCCGGAGCGCGCCGACGACCTGCGGCCCGTCTGGACGGCCGACGCGCGCCACGTCGTGCTGTGGGACGAGAGCGGGCCGTACCGGGCGTACCCGGTGGCGGGTCCGGGTGACGGCGTACCGCTGCCCCGGGACGGTCACCGGAGCATGAGGTTCGAGGCAGCCGCGGCGCTGACCGGCGGCGAGATCGTCTTCCTGACGCGGGACGGCACGCTCGTCCGCGTCGACGCGGCGGACCCGGACGTGCGCCACCCGCCGTTCCCCGTGCACCCGGGACCCAACCATCAGGAAGGCCTCCCGGCCCTGTTCCGGTCGGGACAGCTCGCCGTCCGGCCCGGGCACCCGGGGCAGGTCGCGGTGGTCACCGTGAACGGGGCCCGGGCCGGCGAGATCCTGCTCTGGGACGTTCGCGCGCCCCGGCGCCTCGCCCTGTTCCGAGGACCGCGCATCGAGGGGAGGGAGGAGGACTGGACCGGTGACCGCACCCTCGCGTTCGACGCGGGGGGAGACCGGCTCGCCGTCCGGCTCGCCGACGGACGGGTGCGGGTGTGGGACGTGGACGGGGAGAAACCGCTCGGGGACGGGGCACGCCTCGAGAGCACCGACACCCTGGCCGGCTTCGGCTCGGACGGCGCCCTCCTCAGCCACGTCCACGACACGGGACGGTTCCGGATCCACGACCGGAAGAGCGGTGACCCGGCCGTCACCGTCCCGGTCACCGGGGACGCCTGGCTGGTGGGACGGAGCGACGGCCGCCGCCTGACCGTGGAGACCGGGCACGTCCGACAGACCTTCGCCCTCGACCCCGGGACCCAGTTCCGCACCCTCTGCGCGGCCGTCGGCCGTGACTACACCGAGGCCGAGCGCGCCCTGCTTCCCGAGGGCACGCCCGACGGGCCGCCCTGCTCCTGAAACGTGGCGGGGGCCCGCCGCCCGGCGGAGGGCGGCGGGCCCCCGGAGGAGGAGCCCCGGGCCGGGAAGCCCGGTGTCCGTCACACGTCGAAGTACAGCTCGAACTCGTGCGGGTGCGGACGCAGCTGCAGCGGGGCGATCTCGGTCGTGCGCTTGAGGTCGATCCACGTCTCGATCAGGTCCGGCGTGAACACGTCGCCCTGGAGGAGGAACTCGTGGTCGGCCTCGAGGTGGTCGAGCACGGCGGCCAGCGTGGTCGGGACCTGCGCGACGTTCGCGTGCTCCTCGGGGGCCAGCTCGTAGAGGTCCTTGTCGATCGGCTCGGCCGGCTCGATCTTGTTCTTGATGCCGTCCAGGCCGGCCAGGAGCAGGGCCGAGAAGGCCAGGTACGGGTTGCCGGAGGCGTCCGGGGCGCGGAACTCCACGCGCTTGGCCTTCGGGTTCGACCCGGTGATCGGGATGCGCATCGCGGCGGAGCGGTTGCGCTGCGAGTACACCAGGTTCACCGGGGCCTCGAAGCCCGGTACCAGGCGGTGGTAGGAGTTCACCGTGGGGTTGGTGAAGGCCAGCAGCGCCGGGGCGTGCTTGAGGATGCCGCCGATGTAGTAGCGGGCGGTGTCCGACAGGCCGGCGTAGCCCTGCTCGTCGTAGAAGAGCGGCTCGCCGCCCGTCCACAGCGACTGGTGGACGTGCATGCCCGAGCCGTTGTCACCGAAGATCGGCTTCGGCATGAAGGTCGCGGTCTTGCCGTTGCGCCAGGCGACGTTCTTCACGATGTACTTGAAGAGCTGCAGGTCGTCGGCGGCCGCGAGCAGGGTGTTGAACCGGTAGTTGATCTCGGCCTGGCCGGCGGTGCCCACCTCGTGGTGCAGGCGCTCGACCTTCAGGCCGACCCGCTCCAGCTCCAGGGAGATCTCGGCGCGCAGGTCGGCGAAGTGGTCGACCGGCGGGACGGGGAAGTAGCCGCCCTTGTAGCGGACCTTGTAGCCGCGGTTGTCCTCCAGCGCGCCGGTGTTCCAGGCGCCCGCCTCGGAGTCGATGTGGTAGAAGGACTCGTTCTCGGAGGTCTTGAAGCGCACGCTGTCGAAGACGTAGAACTCGGCCTCGGGGCCGAAGAACGCGGTGTCCGCGATGCCGGAGGAGGCGAGGTAGGCCTCGGCCTTCCTGGCCACGTTGCGCGGGTCGCGGGAGTACTGCTCGCCCGTGATCGGGTCGTGGATGAAGAAGTTGATGTTCAGCGTCTTGTCGCTGCGGAAGGGGTCGACGCGGGCGGTCGACAGGTCCGGGAGGAGGGCCATGTCGGACTCGTGGATGGCCTGGAAACCACGGATCGAGGAGCCGTCGAAGGCCAGCTCCTCGGCCGGGTCGAACACCTCGGCGGGCACCGTGAAGTGCTGCATCACACCCGGCAGGTCGCAGAAGCGGACGTCGACGAACTTGACGTCCTCGTCCGCGATGAACTTCTTGGCCTCGTCGGCGTTCTGGAACATCCGGCTCCTCCTACTCCCGACCGTCCCGCCGGGGTGGTAGATCGTTCGTGCGGCCAGTGCGGGGGGCACACGCTGCGCTCGACCCTAGGGACGGGTCATTTCTCGGGCGTGACCCGTTTGTTTCACACGCGTTAACCGGCACCTCTCCACGGTAGTCCCGGGTACCCCTCCGTCCGCCGGTCATATCCGGGCGCAGTACCGTGGACGGGTGGACAACAGGCAAGCAATCGGATCGTGGCTGTCCGGGCCCCGCGCGGCCATGGAGGACGCCGGTGCCGAGTTCGGCTACCGGGGCGAGCAGCTGGGGCTGCCGGAGGAGGGACCGGGCTCGATCGCCCGGCCGGGCCGCAGGCTCGGCGCCCTCGCCGTGGACTGGTTCCTGTGCATGCTGATCGCATACGGTCTCCTCGCCGACGGCTACGGCCAGTCGACGGGCAACTGGGCGCTGCTGGTGTTTTTCGTGATGAGCGTCCTCACCGTCGGGACGGTCGGCTCCACCCCCGGCAAGCGGCTGTTCGGCCTGCGCGTGGTCGCCCTCGACACCGGCCGGGTCCACCCGGGCCGGAGCCTGCTGCGCTCGGTCCTGCTCTGCCTCGCCCTCCCCGCCCTGATCTGGGACCGCGACGGCCGCGGACTGCACGACCGGCTCGCCCGCACGGTCGAGGTGCGGATCTGACGCCCGCCGCCCACGGCACGACACGTCGAGGGGGCGCCCGGAGTGATCCGGGCGCCCCCTCGACGTGTGCCGTCACGGGCCTCAGCGGCTCCTCGGTCCGCCCTTCGGCAGCTTCATCCCCTTGGGCATCGGTCCCTTGGGCAGCGGCATGTTGCTCATCAGGTCGCCCAGGGCGCGCAGCCGGTCGTTGGTCGCGGTGACCTGCGGGCCGTTGAGGACGCGGGGCAGCTTGAGCATGGTGGTGCGCAGCTTCTTCAGCTCGACCTGGCCCTCGCCCGTGCCCACGATCAGGTCGTGCACCGGGACGTCCGCGACGATGCGGTTCATCCGCTTCTTCTCGGCGGCGAGCAGGCTCTTCACCCGGTTCGGGTTGCCCTCGGCGACCAGGACGATGCCGGCCTTGCCGACCGCGCGGTGCACCACGTCCTGGTTGCGGTTCATGGCCACCGCGGGGGTGGTGGTCCAGCCCCGGCCGATGTTGTCGAGCACGGCCGCGGCGGCGCCCGGCTGTCCCTCCATCTGCCCGAAGGCGGCCCGCTCGGCCCGGCGCCCGAACACGATCGCCGTCGCGAGGAAGGCGAGCAGGAGGCCCAGGATGCCGAGATAGATGGGGTGACCGATCAAGAAGCCGATCGCGAGGAAGACACCGAAGGTGACGATTCCGACAGCCGCGAGCACAAGACCGATCTTCTTGTCGGCCCTGCGGGTCATCTTGTAGGTCAGGGCGATCTGCTTCAGTCGCCCGGGGTTCGCAGCGTCCGCTGCGGTTTCCTTCCTCGCCATGCCACGAAGTCTACGTGCCTCCGGGAGCGCCGACGACGGCAGTGCCCGAGGGGAGCGGGAAGGGCCGGGCGGGGCCGCCGGGACCGGTGCCCGCCGGCCCGGGGCGGGGCCGGCGGTCAGGGGCGGACGGTCAGGGGCGGGACCGGGGCCGGGGCCGTCTGGTCGAGGACGCGCTGCGCCTCGACCCGGTCCCTGGCCCGGCGGCGGTCCTCCAGCACCGACGTCCAGGCGTTGCGGCGGGCGGTGCGCTGGCCGCCGCTCATGAGGAGCGCCTCGACGGCGCGCAGCGCGGTGGTGAGGGACGGGATGGCGGTGGCGCGGACGGGAGCGGCCTGCATGGCGGAGGTCCCCCTCGGTGCTCCGGGTACGGGTACGTCGTGTGATTCCAGGGTCACTGATCGGTGTTACCAGGGCGTGACCGGCCGGTCAAACAGGCATGAAGCCCCGCGGGCGGACCCGGAACGCCGACGCGGCCCCGACCGTCGCCCTCACCTGCGAGGACGGTCGGGGCCGCGTGCTCTCGGCCACTACCGGCGGGTAGCTCCTTGTGCGTGACTTCACACGCCGTGCCCCCGGCAGGGGGCGGGACCGGTGACGTCGCGTCAGACGGCCTGGGAGGCCACGTACGCGCCCCGCTTCTCGACCGCCATCCGGTACAGCCGGCCGGCGCGGTACGAGGAGCGGACCAGCGGGCCGGACATCACGCCGGAGAAGCCGATCTGCTCGGCCTCCTCCTTCAGCTCCACGAACTCGGCCGGCTTCACCCAGCGCTCGACGGGGTGGTGGCGCACCGACGGGCGCAGGTACTGGGTGATGGTGACCAGCTCGCAGCCGGCGTCGTGCAGCTGCCGCAGCGCCTCGCCGACCTCCTCGCGGGTCTCGCCCATGCCGAGGATCAGGTTCGACTTGGTGACCAGGCCGTAGTCCCGGGCGGCGGTGATGACCTTCAGGGAGCGGTCGTAGCGGAAGCCGGGGCGGATCCGCTTGAAGATCCTCGGGACCGTCTCGACGTTGTGCGCGAAGACCTCGGGGCGCGAGGAGAAGACCTCCTCGAGCTGTTCGGGGACCGCGTTGAAGTCCGGGGCGAGCAGCTCGACCTTGGTGCGCCCCTCCTCGCGGTCCGCGGTCTGCGCGTGGATCTGGCGCACGGTCTCGGCGTACAGCCAGGCGCCGCCGTCCTCCAGGTCGTCGCGGGCGACGCCGGTGATGGTGGCGTAGTTCAGGTCCATGGTGACCACGGACTCGCCCACGCGGCGCGGCTCGTCGCGGTCGAGGGCCTCGGGCCTGCCGGTGTCGATCTGGCAGAAGTCGCAGCGCCGGGTGCACTGGTCGCCGCCGATGAGGAAGGTCGCCTCGCGGTCCTCCCAGCACTCGTAGATGTTCGGGCAGCCGGCTTCCTGGCAGACCGTGTGCAGGCCCTCGCGCTTGACGAGGTTCTGCATCTTGGAGTACTCGGGACCCATTTTCGCCCGGGTCTTGATCCACTCGGGCTTGCGCTCGATGGGGGTCTGGCTGTTGCGGACCTCCAGGCGCAGCAACTTGCGTCCGTCGGGTGCGACTGCGGACACGTCGGCTCCCTAGCTTCGATTCTTCGGCGTACACCAGGGTACGCCCGTGTTCATGGGGCCTGCCCCGTCGGATCAACCTCCGACAGGCGGGTTCCCTTCCCGTCGGTCAGGCGGTCGCCCGCTCGACCTCCCGCGGCTTCGGCTCCGCGTTCTCCAGGACGTCCCGCAGGTGCCGCTCCACGACCGGCAGCACCTCCTCGACGGTGATGTCGCGGCCCAGTTCGTCCGCCAGCGAGGCGACGCCCGCGTCGCGGATGCCGCAGGGGATGATCCGGTCGAACCACTGGTTGTCGGGGTTCACGTTGAGCGCGAAGCCGTGCATGGTGACGCCCTTGGCCACGCGGATGCCGATCGCGGCGATCTTGCGGTCCTCGCGGCGCTGGCCGGCGTTGGAGGGCGCGTACTCCGGGCCGTTGAGGCGGGGGTCGAACTCGTCGTCGTTCAGCCGGGGGTCGAAGTCCAGGGAGAGGCCGCCGAGCGCGGGGCGCCGCTCGACCGGGTCGCCCAGCACCCACACCCCGCTGCGGCCCTCGACCCGGGTGGTCTCCAGGCCGAACTCCGCGCAGGTGCGGATCAGCGCCTCCTCCAGGCGCCGGACGTGCGCCACCACGTCCACCGGGCGGGGCAGCTTCTGGATCGGGTAGCCCACCAGCTGGCCGGGGCCGTGCCAGGTGATCTTCCCGCCGCGGTCCACGTCGATGACCGGGGTGCCGTCCAGGGGGCGCTCGCTGTCCTCGGTGCGCCGGCCGGCGGTGTAGACCGGGGGGTGCTCCAGGAGGAGCACGGTGTCCGGGACCTCGTCGGCGAACCGCGCCGCGTGCACCCGGCGCTGCTCGTCCCAGGCCATCCGGTAGTCCACGGCCTCGGCCCCGAAGCCCATCCGGACGAACCGCACCTCACTCACGGCAAGCGCCTCCCTCGAAGGTCGTCAGGCGCGAAACGCACCCACGCCACTGTACGACCGTACGACCGGTCCGGGGGGGGGGGGGGGGGGGGGGGGGGGGGGGGGGGGGGGGGGGGGGCCCCGGGGGGGGGGGGGGGGGGGGGGGGGGGGGGGGGGGGGTGTGAGGGGGGGGTGGGGGGGGGGCGGGGTGGGAGCCCCATGGGGCGTGGGGGA
>NZ_JBVITR010000005.1:151865-190770 GCF_055574875.1 Streptomyces sp. NPDC034670 | reverse complement strand
CCACGCCCCCCCCCCTCGGGCGGCTGCTTGGGGAGACCGGTCGGGAGGCCACCCCCCCCCCCCCCCCCCCCCCCCCCCCCCCGGACCGTCTCCGTCAGCTTGTGGATCAATCCTCACACGATCGGATGAATGCCTGTCGAAATGTGCGATCGAGTGCTTACTCTCCGCTACATTCGCGCCGTCCGTGAGGCCATGAGGACTGCTCACAGCAATCCGGGCGCACCGTTGACCGGAAGGCAGGAGACCGCACCACAGATGACGGAACGACCCGCGCAGCGCACCCCCAACCGACAGCTCGCCGCGCTCATCGCAGAAGCGGGGTTCTCCAACGCGGGACTCGCCCGTCGCGTGGACCAGCTCGGCCTCGAACACGGGCTCGACCTGAGATACGACAAGACGTCCGTCACCCGCTGGCTGCGCGGGCAGCAGCCGCGGGGGACCACCCCGGCGCTCATCGCCGAGGTCTTCACCCGGCGTCTCGGCCGCCGCCTGACCGCACAGGACCTCGGCCTGGACGCCTGCGCCCCCGTGTACGCGGGCCTGGAGTTCGCCGCCACCCCGGAGGAGGCCGTCGACATCGTCAGCGGGCTGTGGCGCAAGGACTCCGGGAGCCACGCCGAACTGCGCAAGATCGCCTTCACCTCCGCCGGACTCGTCGTCCCCAGCCGGGACTGGCTCATCGGCCGCGCGGACGAGAAGGTGGCCCGGACCGAGCCGCCGGCGCGCGTCCCCGCCCAGGGCCGCCCGTCGCCCCGTCCTCCGGGCCCGCCCGACCCCGCCGCCCGCCGGCGGGGCACGGCCGAGCGGGTCCCCGGCCAGCGGGTCACCGGCGGCGACGTCGCCGCGCTGCGCTCGGTCGGCGAGCTGTTCCGCACCCTCGACGACGCCTACGGCGGGGGCCACGCCCGCCAGGCCCTCGTGCGCTACCTGGAGCACGAGTGCGAGCCGATGCTGCGCGGCACCTACGGCGAGCAGACCGGCCGGCGCCTGTTCGCGGCCGCCGCCGAACTGACCCGGCTGGCCGGCTGGACGTCGTACGACATCGCCGCGCACGGGCTTGCCCAGCGCTACTTCGTGCAGGCGCTCCGGCTCGCGCAGGTGGCGGGGGACCGGGCCTACGGCGCGTACGTGCTCGTCACCATGAGCCGGCAGGCCGTCCACCTCGGCCACGGGCGGGAGGCCGTCCAGCTCGCGCGGGTCGCCCAGCAGGGCGCGGGGGGCTCCCAGCCGGCCGTGGTCCAGGCCCTGCTGCACGCCGCCGAGGCGCGCGGGCACGCGGTGCTCGGCGAGGTGCGGGCCTGCACCGCCGCGCTGGTGCGCGCCGAACGCGCGCTGGAGGGCGCCCGGCCCGGCGACGAGGTGCCGCACTGGGCGCGCTGCTTCGACGAGGCGCAGCTCGCGGACGACCTCGGGCACTGCCACCGCGACCTGCAGCAGTTCCGCGCCGCCGCCCAGCACGCGGAGCGCTCCCTGCACCTGCACGCCCCGGGCCGCGCCCGCAGCCGGCTGCTGTGCCGGGTGGTCCTGGCCACGGCGCGCCTCGGCCTCGGCGAACTCGACCAGGCCTGCCAGCACGCCGCCGAGGCGGCCGCGCAGGCGGCGGAGATGCGCTCGGCGCGGGCGGCGGAGTACGTCCGGGACTTCGAGCGCCGGCTGGAGCCCTACCGCGACGCGGCCCCCGTGCGCGCCTACCGGGACAGGGCGGCCGCGCTGGGGTAGGGCGGCGGGCCGGGGCCTCGCCGGCCCGCCTTCCGGGGCGGGCCGGCGCCGGGCGCCCCGGGGCCCGGCGCCGGCGGGAAGCACGGCCGCCGTCCCTTCGGATCCGCCCGCCGCCGAGGACGCCGGGGACACGGCCACCCGTCCGCGCGCCGCGGTGGGGCCGCGGGAGCGGGCCGGACCGCCGGGACGGCGATCAGCCGGTGACCCGGATCTCCAGCAGGACGGCGGGAGCCCCGCCGGTCCCTTCACCCACGCCCTTGAAGTCGTTCTTGGCCAGGTCGACCTCCTGCGTCTTGCCCGCGGCGCTCAGCTCGGCGTGAATGGCCGTCTCCGCGGTCTGCAGGGCGTAGACGTCCGGCACCTCGACACTGAGGAAGCCCGTGGTGGAGGTGGTCTGGAAGCAGTACGTGCCTTCGCTGCTCTTCCGGGTCCAGACCAGTATCTGCTTCGGGGACCCGTCGCATTCCGCGAGGAAGACGTGCCCGTCCCCCCGCAGGACGGTGATGCCCTTCTCCGCGAGGATGCGGTCGGCGTCGGGGTGCTGGAAGTCCTCCACCGCGTACCCCGGACCGTCGGCCGCCGCGCCGACCGTGGCCGGCGCGGCGTCGGTCTCCGCGAGGGCGTGGGTGAGCGACGACGCGGCCGCGACGGTGCAGGCGGCGAGCAGTCCGGCGAGAAGCGGCTTACTGAAGCGGGGTGTCTTCACGATGTCCTTCCGAGGCGTTGCGTTACCTGTTGCGTGACGCACCAGGGGCGGCGGCACCGTCGGGCGGATGTGGTCAGCACGTACTGCCACCGGAATGCCCGCGGCGACCCGGACCCCTCGACCCCTCGTGTCGCCCCCTCGTGGCGCACCGAGAGCGCAAGCTATCACGCCGTCACATGTTGTCCACAGGACGGCCGCATGCGCGGCACGGACGCCGTGCAACGGCCAAGTGTGGCCGCGGGAGTGTGAGTTGCCGGTCGGTCGAGAGAGGATCACATGAACTGGAAGTACCGGTCCCACCAGGCCACGGGCAGCTCTTGCTCCTCTTCCTCCCCTTCCCCCTCGTCGCCGGACTCGGCCGCGAGCGCGGCCAGGACCTCCTCGGGAATCTCCTCGTCCTCCAGGCGGCTCGGTCCGTCGTACGGCTCCAGCAGCAGCTCGACGGGCACGTAGACGCAGGCGAGCTCCGTGCACAGCTCGTCGAGCCAGGCCACGAACGCGTCGTCGATCCCCTCCTCACAGCCGGGCACCCCCCAGTCCCTGCCCGTGCCGGCGGTCACGAACGGGCCGAAGTTGCTGATCAGCACCCACAGGGGCCGGTCCGTCCCCGAGGCCGGGGCGGGGACCGAGACGTATCCGTGGAAGCTGGCGTCCTGCGCCCCGCCCACCGTCACGGACGGCCCGAAGCGCCGCTCCAGGGCGTCGGCGAGCCGCGCGAAGCGCTGACGGGCGGCCTGGGCGTCGTGGTGTGCGGGGGCCTCCAGGTGTGCCGGGTCGTCCAGCTCGCGCAGGAGTTCGCGGATGCGGTGCGGGGGAAGCATGGGGTGTCCTTGTCGCTGCGGGTGGGGGGGGGGGGGGGGGGGGGGCCCCCCCCCCCCCCCCCCCCCCCCCCCCCCCCCCCCCCCCCGGGCGTCATCCTCGGGTGGCCGGGTGCGTCATGCCGTCGGGCACTCCTTCGACGCCGACGGGTAGGCGGTGATGATCCGTGCCATCCTCTTCTTGGTCCGGGTCACGATGCACAGGAACCTCTCACCCCCGTCACCGATCGCGTCGTCGTACTCGACCGCGTGGACCGTGTTGCCCCGGTTGACGAACGACTCGGCGCCGTCGCGCCTCCTCCAGGCGTCGTCGATCAGTGCGAGGAGGCCGTCCTGGTCCTTCACCTTGAACACGCCGTGCAGAGGCTTGTCCGGATTGGGCCTCGTGTGATTCATGACGTGGTCGATGCGGTGCGTGCCGTCGTAGCCCCGCTGGTACACCAGACCGCCCGGTGACTGGAACACCTCACCGCTGATCTGCCGCCAGCCCACCGGGCAGGTGATCGAGTCCGCCGCCCGCGCGGAGGGCACGGCCCGCGAGAGCGACCGCGCGCACAGCGAGAAGAGCGGGTTCTTGCCGAACAGCTTGCGGAAGAAACCGTCCGCCTTCGTGCCCCACTTGCCGAACTTGACGCCCGCCGCGCCCCAGCCGGCGAAGGGGACGGCGCCGGCGCAGGACAGGCCCGCGTCGATCGCGTTGCCCTCACCGAAGTACCAGGCGCAGTTGACGCCGTCGGCGGCCTCGCCGAAGCCGGGGACCAGGCCCAGGACGTCGAGGGTGAAGTGGCCGCCCTCGGAGAGCAACTGCCCCCAGTCGACCTCGTTCATCTCCTCGATGAGCCTGACGAACTCCTCGTCCTCCGCTCTGAGGCCGCGCTCCTCCATCTCGGCCACGACGTCCGCGAAGTGCTGCCGGATCTCCTCCTGGAGCTTGCGGAACGCCACCTCGCCGGCGGCCGTCGCGGCCTTGCTGGCCGCGGCGGCGTCCTTGCCCGCGGCGATCGACGAGGCGTACGCGGCGTCGGCCGCGGCCCAGGCGCTGCTCGCGGAGGCCTGCGCGGCGGCCGCGGACGACTCGGCCCGGCTCGCCGACACGTCGGCGGCACGGGCGGCGTTCTTCGCGTCCGCCTCGGCGGCGCGAGCCGACCGGGCCGACGCGGCGGCCTCGGCCGCGGACTTCTCCGCGGCGTCCGCGTGCGCGTCCGCCTCCTTGGCGTACCGGTCGGCCTCGGCCGCCGAGGCCTTCGCCTGCTGGGCGTACCTGGCCGCCTCCTCCGCCGCCTTCTTGGCCTCGGCCGCCACCTTGGCGGCGAGCGCGGCGTCCTCGTGCGCCGTCGCGGCCGCACGGGCCGCGCCGGAGATCAGGCCCTGCACCCGGGACACATGCGTCGCGGTGAGCTTGTCCTGCCGCGCCGCGCGATACTGCTCGACCTGGACGAACCGGTGCAGGACCTCCGGCGGCCCGGCCAGTGCCACGTCGGCGGCGGCCCTCAGTTCGGGCCCGCCGGCGCTGCGCAACTGGACCGCGCGCACGCGCTCGTCGGTGGTACGGGCCGTGTAGTACCCGGTCTGGGCGAACTCCCGCAACGCGTCGGTCGAGCCGGAGTCCAGCGCCTTCTGGCCCGCGGCCTTCACCGAGGCCCCGGCGCCCGTCATCAGCTGGACGACGCGGATGCGGTAGTCGTGCGCGGCCGCCTCGTGCTGGCCGGTCCTGATGAAGGCGCTGACCTGCGCCGCGTCGCCCTTCAGTGCTTCTTCCGCAGCGTTGCGGACCGCCTCGTAGTCCGACTCCCAGGCGAGGTTCACCGTGCGCGCGTACTCGTCGCGCCGGACGGCCTCGTCGAAGCCGGTCCTGATGTACTCGACGACCTGCGCGTCCGAGCCCGCCAGAGCGGCCTCGGCCGCGGTGACGCTCCACGGGCCGCGGGTCCTGGCGACGTGCAGCGCGACCCTGCGGGCCTTGACGGCGACCTCACCGAGGTCCGCGCCGGGAGCGGTCACCTCCGCCGCCAGACGCCGCGCCTCCTCGTCCGCGGCGCGGGCCGCGGCGGCCTCCTCCTGCTCACGGGCCCTGCGCTCGTCGTCCGCCACCTTCAGGGCCTTGGCCTTCTCGACCTCGGTGTAGCGGCGGTCGGCGAGTTCCTCCGCCTCGACCTCGCGGGCCACGGCGTAGGTGGTGTCGGCCCGGGCCACGGCCGTGGTGGCGGCGTCGGCGGCCTTCTTGGCCTCGGCCGCGTGCTTGGCGGACTCCGTGGCCGCCCGCGCGGCGTCCCCGGCGTGCTCGGCCGCTTCCTCGGCGGCCTTGCCCGCGTTCCGGGCGTGCACGGCCGCGGAGTTGGCGGAATCCCGCGCCTCCCGGGCGGCCGTGGCCGCCTTGCCGGCCAGGGTGACGGCCTTGTTCGCGGCGCGGGTGGCCTCGGCGGCCTGCCGCCGTGCGTCGTCGGCGGCCTGCCGCGCCCGCTGTGCCTGGGCGCTGGAGACGTTGGAGTGGCCGCCGGCGGCCTGGGCGGCGGCTGCGGCGGCGTCGGCGTTGGCACCCGCGCTGGCGGCGGCCTCGGCGGCGTTGCCCGCCTCGTCGGCCGCGGTCGCCGCGTGGTCCGCCGCCCTGGCCGCGGTCTCGGCGCCCTTGGCCGCGGCGTAGGCGCCCTCGGCGGCCTTGCGGGCGGCGCCCGCCTTGGTCGCGTCCGTGGCGGCGGCTGCGGCGGCGCCGCGGGCCCGGGTGGCGGCCTGGGCCGCGGCGGCGGCCGCGCTGGCGGCCTGGGCCGCGGCGTTGGAGGCGATGCGCGCCGACGTGTTCGCCGCGCGGGCCGAGGCGATCGCCTCCTGGGCCGCCTTGGCGGCACCGCGCGCCGCGTCGGCGGCCCGGCCGGCGGCGTTGGAGGCCCTGGCCGCGTCGTCCTTGGCGGCGGCGGTCTCCGCGGCGGCCTTCTGCGCGGCCTCCTTGGCCAGCTTGGTCGCCGCGACGGCGCGTGCGGAAGCCTCCTTCGCGGCGTCGGTCTCCACCCGGGCCTGCCGGCCGGCCTCCCGTGCCTGCCCGGCCAGGTCCTCGATGGTGGCGTGCTCCTGGTCACGGGCCCGCGCCACGTGCTGGCCCACCTCCAGGAACGCCGTCACGTCCTCGGGGGAGCCGTCCAGCGCGGCCCGGGCGGCCTCCTGGGTGGCCGGCCCGCCGGTGGAGAGGATCTGGACCACCTGCACGCGCTCGTCGCTGCGCCGGGCGTCGTACTGACCCTCGACGATGAAGCGCTGCACGTCCTCGGCGGTGCCGTTCAGAGCGGCCTGGCCGACCGCCTTCACCTCCGGCCCGCCGGCGCTGATGATCTGGGTGGCGCGGACCCGCTGGTCCTCCTCGAGCGGCGCCTGCCAGCCCGATTCCAGGAAGGCGTCCAGATCGGCCGGCGTGCCGGCCATGGCCTGCTCCGCGGCCTCCCGCACGGCCCGGCCGCCCACCGAGAAGATCTGCACGGTGGCGACCCGGTCGTCCGACAGCTCCGCGACGGCCCGCTCGCTGTCGAGGAACGTGCGCACCTGCTCGTCCGTGCCCAGCAGGGCCGCCTCCGCGGCCGCCTTCACGCCGGGTCCGCCCGCCTTCCAGGCGCGCAGGACCTCGCCCCGCGGGGTGGCGGGGATGTGGTCGGTGTTCGCCGGTTCCTCGGAGGCGGGGACGGCGGCCGCCGGCGCCGCGAGGGCGGGGGCGCCGAGCAGCCCCACGACGAGGGAGAGGAGAAGGGTCAAGCAGAGCGCCCGCACGGAACCCCGCACTCCGTACGCTCTGCGGTCGATTCCCGGCGGCCGGCGGAGTCCGGCCCGGGCTCTGTGTCTCTGTATCAAGGCAGGCACATTTCGTCTAAGGCCAACATGTGTTCCCCTTATGGGAGTTGAGCCCTGAGAGGATACGTGTCCCGTCCGCGGGCGCGCCGGGGCCGTGATCGCGGCCGGCACGGATCCGGACGCCCTAGGCGGCGCGTGCCGACGCCACCGCCTCCGCCGTGTGCAGCGGGCGGTCCGCGCCGAGGTCCGCGAGGATCGCGGCCGAGGCGCGGTGGGCCGAGTGCAGGGCGCCCTGGACCGTGCCGCTGTCCCGGTGGTCGCCGCACACGTACAGGCCCGCCAGCAGCCGCACCGGACGGCGCAGGTCGTGCGGCGGCCGCATGGCGGGCACCGCCTCGGCGGTGTGGTGCACGGCGAGCGTCTCCCAGCGCGCGGTCGACGTCCCGTACAGCCGGGCCAGGTGCATGCGGACGGCCGTGTCCACCTGGGCCGGGGGCGGCCCGAGGACCGTCGAGGACACCAGCGTGCGGCCGGCCGGCGCGCGGGACGGGTCGACCCGGCTGACCACCGCCGTGTGGGCGACCGGGCCGCCCCGGTCGGCGTCGAGCAGCAGCGAGGTGCCGGTCGCCGGCGGCTCGTCGGTCGCGTGGTGCACCACCGTCACCGGGCGGAAGTCCGGTACGCGCAGCCCGGGCAGCAGCTCGGCGGCGGACCGCGCGCCGGTGGCGATCAGCACCGCGCGGCAGCGGAACTCGCCGTGCTCCGCGGTGGTCACCGAGGTCGTCGACACGGCGGTGACCCGCACCCCCGTGTGCACCGTGCCCGGCGGCAGCGCCCGGGCCAGCCGCTGCGGCAGCGTCCCGGCGCCGCCCTCCGGCAGGCACAGCCGCCCGCGCGCGAAGGCCCGCAGCGCGAGGTCCGCGCACCGGCTGGAGGTGGTGAGGTCCGGATCGCACAGCAGGGCGGCGAGCAGCGGACGCAGGAAGCCGTCGATGGTGCGGGCGGGCAGGCCCCGGGCCACCAGGGCCTCGGCGGCGGACAGCTCGGGCCGGGCCAGCAGCCGCTCCACGGGGGTGCCCGCCAGCTTCGTGAACGCGGCGCCCAGCCGCGCCTGGTCGACCGCCGTGCCCAGCGGGGCGCCGGCGCGGCTGCGCGGTACGGAGACCTGCCGGCCGGGCACGGCCACCGGCCTGCGCGGACCGGGAGCCGGCCACGGGGCGTTCGCCAGGGCGCGCACCGCATGGAGTGCGCCCCTCGCGCTGCGGGCGCCCGGGGCGCTCCTCCCGCCCCACGCGCCGGTCTGCACGCCCGCGCGGTGGTGCCGCCCGTCGCTGTGCAGCAGGACGCCGGGCGCGAAGGGAAGCAGGACGAGTCCGTCGAGACCCGGGGCCAGCCGTGGTTCGGGATGCGCGGTGGACAGCAGCGGCCCGGTCCGGTCGAGCCGGAAGCCGTCGGCCTTCTCGGTCGCCATGCGGCCGCCCACCTCGTGGGCGGCCTCCAGGACCATGGTGGTGACTCCTGCGCTGGTCAGTCGTTGCGCCGCGGAGAGTCCGGCGATCCCGGCTCCCACGACGACGACGTCCGCCTGGTACGTGGGCTCAAGCACGTGCCCCTCCTCGAGGTTGCGCGGGCGCTGGAGACGTCATGCCCTCAACAGGCCCCAGGAATACCCGAGTTCGGCTCGAGGTTAAGGCCGTGATCGGTCGCGGACAGTCGCGCATCGGCAGAGCACGGGCGCACGGCGGTCGCACGAGCACGCCGGACGGACACGACGCGGTCGCAGGGGGATCAGTTCCGTGCGGGCCGCGGTCGTGCGTGCCCGTGCGCGCTCACAGCGCCGCCCCGACCGCCCCCTCGATCTCCGGGAAGGCGAACCGGAAACCCGACTCCAGCAGACGCGTCGGCAGCACCCGGGCGCTGCCCAGCACGTCCCCGGCCATCTCGCCGAGCACCGCGCGCAGCACGGGCGCGGGCACCGCGAACACCGCCGGCCGGCGCAGCACCCGCGCCATCGCCTCCGTGACCTCGCGGTTGGTCGCCGGACGCGGGGCGGTCAGGTTGAACGGCCCGGACAGCCCGTCGGTGTCCAGGAGGTGGCGCAGCGCGGCCACCTCGTCGTGCAGCGCGATGAACGACCAGTACTGGCGCCCGTCGCCCAGCCGCCCGCCGAGTCCGGCCCGGAACAGCGGGAAGAGCCTGCCCCACGCCCCGCCCCCGCGGGCCACCACCAGTCCGGTCCGCGCGAACACCGTCCGCACGCCCGCCTCCCGCGCCGGTGCCGCGGCGGCCTCCCACTCCACGCACAGGGACGGCAGGAACCCCTCCCCGGCCGGCGCGCTCTCGTCGACCGCCCGGTCGCCGGTCTCGCCGTAGTAGCCGATCGCGCTGCCGTTCACGAACACCCGGGGCCGTACGTCCTCGGCCAGCCCCGCGACGGCCTCGGCGAGCGCGGCGGTGCCGTGCACCCGGCCGGCGCGGATCCGCGCCTTGTACTCCCGCGTCCAGCGCCGGTCGCCCACCCCGGCCCCCGCGAGGTTGACCACGGCGTCGCACCCGGCGAGCCCGGCGGCGTCCACGGACCCCCGCTCCGGATCCCACCGGACCTCGTCCGCCGTCCGGGGCGCCCGCCGCACCAGACGGCGGACCTCGTGTCCGTCCGCGGCCAGGGACCGGACCAGCGCGCCGCCGATGAGGCCGGACGCGCCGGCCACCGCGATTCGGGAACGTTCCATGGCGTCCATCCTGCCCCCGCCCGCCCGGAAATCACGGCCGGCCACCCGCCCGCCGGACGTACAGTGACGCCCATGTCCGAGCCGTACATACGCACCGCCCGCCCCGACGACGAGGCGGAACTGGCCCGCCTCGACCGCGCGACCTGGTCCCCCCGGCACGCGGTCGCGTCGCCGCCCGGGCCGCGCGAACCCTTCTTCCGCGAGCACTGCGGGCCGGACGACCACCTCGTCGCCGAGCACGAGGGCCGCCCCGTGGGGTACGTCCGCCTCGGCTTCCCCACCCGGCTCGCGTCCAACGCGCACGTCCGGCAGATCCGCGGCCTCGCCGTCGCCGAGGAGGCGCGCGGCAGGGGGATCGGCCGGGCCCTGGTGCGGGCCGCCGTGGCCCAGGCCCGCCGGCGGGGCGCCCGCCGCATCACCCTGCGCGTCCTCGGCCACAACACCGCCGCCCGCGCGCTGTACGCGTCCGAGGGCTTCGTCGTGGAGGGCGTGCAGCCGGAGGAGTTCCACCTCGACGGGGCGTACGTGGACGACGTCCTGATGGGGCGGTCCCTGCGCTGAGCCGTGCCCGGCGCCCTACGAGGCGACCAGGTCCCCGGTGTCCACCGGCGCCGTCGCGTCCGCCGCGCGGGCGGCGTCCTTCGCCACCTCGTCGGCCGTCAGCACGTAGCCGGTCCCGGTGTCCGAGGTGGAACGGGCGAACACCACGCCGTACACCCGGCCGTCGGTGGTCAGCAGGGGCCCGCCGGAGTTGCCGGGGCGGACGGTCGAGCGGATCGAGTAGATCTCGCGGACGACCGTCCGGTCGTTGTAGATGTTCCAGCCCTTGGCCTGCACCCGGCTCGCCACCGTGGCCGCCTGGAGGTTCAGGCCGCCGTCCTGCGGATAGCCCGCGACGACCGCCGAGTCGCCGCGCCCGGCCTCGTCGACGAACGGCAGCACGGGCGCCCGCAGCCCGGGCACGTACAGCACGGCCACGTCCTTCTGCGGGTCGAACAGCACCACCCGCGCCCGGTACGCCCGCCCGACCCCGCCGACCCGCACCGTCGGCTCGTCGATCCCGGCCACCACGTGGGCGTTGGTCATCACGCGCTCGGGCGCGTACACGAAGCCGCTGCCCTCGCGGCCCTGGAGGCCCGCGACGCCCTCCACCTTCACCGTGCTGCGCCGGGCGGCCAGGGTCGCGGCCGCCGTGACGCTGTCGCCGGAGGGCTCGGCGACCTCGGCGGTCGACTCGTTCTCGAACGGGTTGAAGACCTGCGGGAAACCCGCCTCCGTCAGCGCCGAGGTGGCCCGCGAGAACCACCCCGGGGTGGTGTCCGGCATCACGTCCTGCACCGCGCCGAGCAGCCGCGAGTCCCGGATCGCCGAGGTGACCAGCGGGGAGGAGGAGGCGCCCAGCACGCTCGCGGCCACCCACGCCACGATCAGCACGGCCACCGCGTTGGCCAGCGCCCCGCCGACCCCGTCCGCCACCCTCAGCGGCCCCCGGTCCAGCTCGCGCCGCAGCCGGAGCGCCAGCCGCCCCGCCAGCTCGTGGCCCACCACCGCCGGCAGCAGCACCGTGCACACGGCCGCCACCGTCGCCCGGGTCGTCCCCGGCGTCACCAGGTCCATCACCCAGGGCAGGACCCACACGCCGACGACCGCGCCGCCCACGAAACCGGCCAGCGACACACAGCCCGCCAGCAGTCCGCGCCGGTAACCGGACGCCGCGTGGGCCAGGACGACCAGCAACAGCAGGATGTCGAGCAGGTCCACGCATGCCGCCTTTCTCTCGGGCCCCCTCGTACGTGGGGGAGGGGGTCCGGTGATCAGCCACGCGCGCGGGGAGCCGCCGGAGGGCGGCCGTGCGCGCGTGTACCCGGGAGAACGCCGCGCACCCGGACGATGGTTCCACCGGGCGGCACACCCCGTGTGCGGGTGGAGCGGATCGCACCCACAGTGGGGGCATGGGTGTCCCCGGAAGACCATGGAGGGCGCGGCGGCGCCGTTTCCCCCGGATACCCGCGGGCGGCTCCCGTACCCGGGGGCTGCCCGGGGCCGTCGCGGTGCCGCTCGGCTGCCTGCCGGGACTCGCCGCCGCCGTCGCCCTGGTGCTGTGCGCCCAGGGGGTCGAGCGCGCCGCCGGACCCGCCGCCGCGCGCACCCCGCCGCCCGCCCCCGCCGCACCCCGGCCGCCCGTCGTGCCGCGCTCGGCCTGGCTCGGCGACGCCGCCCGCGAGCAGCCGCCCCCGCGCTACGACGACGAGGTCGTCGCCGTCTTCGTCCACCACACCGACTCGCCCAACGACTACGACTGCGCCGACGCGCCCGACATCATCCGGCGCCTGTACGAGGGCCAGACCCTCGGCCGCGACTGGGACGACCTCGGCTACAACTTCGTCGTCGACCGCTGCGGCACCCTCTACGAGGGCCGCGCGGGCGGCGTCGACCGCCCCGTCACCGGCGCCCACACCCAGGGCTTCAACCACCGCACCACGGGCGTCGCCGCGCTCGGCACCTTCACCGAGGGCGCCTTCGTGCCCCCCGGGATGCTGCGCGCGATCGCCGCGCTGGCCGCCTGGAAGCTCGGCTCCTCCGGCACCGATCCGCGCGCCGAGGTCCGGCTGGTCTCCAGCAACGACGGCAGCCGGTACGCGGCGGGCACCCCCGCCGTGCTGCCCGCCGTCGCGGGCCACAGCGACGGCTACATGACCGACTGCCCGGGCGCCGCCCTGCACGCCCGCCTCCCGGAGGTCCGGGAGCTCGCGGCCCGCCTCCAGGGCCGGGACGCGCCGCGGGACGGCGGCGGGGCCGCCGGCGGCACGGGGTCCGCCGCCCCGCCGAGCGGCGGGATCAGCCCCGGAAGCGCTCCCAGAGCCGGGGGTAGCGCGCGGCGAGCAGGGCGTCGTCCTCGAAGTCGAGCGGGGTGCCCTCGGGCTCCGCGGGGGCCGGGGGCAGGCCCAGGTCGGGAGCCACCGTGCCGGTGAGCCGCTCGTACGCCTCGTCCGCCGCGTAGCCGAGCTCCTCGCCGTCGCCGTCGATCTCCTCGTCGAAGTCGTCCAGCAGGTCGGCGAGCGCGTCCGGGTCGTGCAGGGCGCCCTCGAAGACCCCGCGGCCCTGGCCGATCAGCCAGCACCGGAAGAAGTCGAAGGCGTCGTCGCTCGCCCCGTCCAGCAGCACCCAGGCGGCGCCCCACAGGTCCCAGCGGTAGGCGCGGTGGTAGCGGGCCTCGAAGTGACGGGCGAAGTCCAGGACCGCCTCCGGGTCCTCGCGCGCGAGCCGCTCCACGAGCAGGTCGGCCTGCTCCTCCGGATCACCCCCGGCGTCCTCCCGGGCGGTGTCCACCAGCTCCCAGAACTCCGTCTCGTCCATCACGCGTCAAGCATCGTCCCCGGGACCCGGGGACGCACCCGGAGCGGACGCGGTGCGCCGCGGCCGGTACAACCGCGCCAGCCGGGCCGCCTGGGCGGCGAACCGCTCCCGCAGCGCCCCGGGCGCCAGCACCTCCACCTCCGGCCCCAGCGCCGTCAGCTGGGTGTGGGCGACCTCCTCGGACTCCACCGGCAGGGTCAGCGTCACCCACCCGTCGCCGTCCGGCCCGTCCGCCCCGGCCAGCGCCTCCCGGGCGGACAGCGGGTCCACGGCGTGCGGCAGCCGGCGCACGCCCTCGGGCGACAGCCGCACCACGACCCGGTCCCGCAGGAGCGAGCGCGCGAACTGCTCGGCCCGCTCCTCCCAGAAGGCGGGCAGGTCGAACCCCTCCTCGCGCTCGAAGCGCCGCTCGTCCGCCTCCACCGCCGTGAACCGGTCGATCCGGTAGACCCGGAAGGACCCGTGCCCGGCCACCCGCGCGCACAGGTACCAGACGCCCGCCTTGAGCACGAGGCCGTAGGGCTCCAGCTCCCGCTTCACGTCCTCCTCGCCGCGCCGGTAGCGCGCGGTGATCCGCCGGTCGTCCCACACCGCGTCCGCGACGGCCGGCAGCAGCTCGGGGGTCTGCGGCTCGCGGAACCAGTTCGGCGCGTCCAGGTGGAAGCGCTGCGCCGCCGTCCGCGACGCGTCCCGCAGGGACGGCAGCAGCGCCGCCGACACCTTCAGCCGGGCCGCCGAGGCCGCGTCCTCGAGCCCCATCTCGCGCAGCGCCCCCGGCACCCCGGACAGGAACAGCGCCTCCGCCTCGCTGCGCGCCAGCCCCGTCAGCCGCGTGCGGTACCCGCCGACCAGCCGGTACCCCCCGAGGCGGCCCCGGTCCGCGTACACCGGCACCCCGGCCTCCGACAGCGCCTGCGCGTCCCGGGTGACCGTCCGCTCCGACACCTCCAGCTCCCGCGCCAGCTCGGCGGCGGTCATGGAGGGCCGGGACTGCAGCAGCAGCACCATCTTGATCAACCGGGCAGCACGCATGGGCCCATCATGCAGGAGGCCCCCGCCGGAGCGGGGGCCTCCCGGACACCGGCCGGTCCCTACAGGCCGTAGCGCTCGCGCGCCTCCTTCACGGCCGTCGCCTGCACCTCGCCGCGCCGGGCGAGCTGGGCCAGGGCCGCGACGACGATGGACTCGGCGTCGACACCGAAGTGGCGGCGGGCCGCCTCACGGGTGTCCGACAGGCCGAAGCCGTCGGCGCCCAGCGACGTGTAGTCCTGCTCGACCCACTGCGCGATCTGGTCCGGGACCTGGCGCATGTAGTCGGAGACCGCCAGCACCGGGCCCTCGGCGCCCTGGAGCGCCTGCCGGACGAAGGGCACCCGCTCCTCGCCGCGCAGCAGCGCCTCGTCCGCCTCCATGGCGTCCCGGCGCAGCTCGGTCCACGAGGTGGCGGACCAGACGTCGGCGGCCACGCCCCACTCCTCGGCGAGCATCCGCTGCGCAGCCAGCGCCCAGTGGATCGCCGTGCCGGAGCCGAGCAGCTGGATCCGCGGGGCGTTCGCGGCCGGGGCCAGGCCCGCCGCCTCCGCCGTGTTGAAGCGGTACAGGCCCTTGACGATGCCCTCGTCGATGCCGGGGGCCGCCGGCTTGGCGGGCTGCGGCAGCGGCTCGTTGTAGACCGTCAGGTAGTAGAAGACGTCCTGGTCCTCACCGGGCCGGGCCTCGCCGAACATCCGGCGCAGGCCCTCCTTGACGATGACCGCGATCTCGTACGCGAACGCCGGGTCGTACGTCAGCGCCGCCGGGTTGGTCGCCGCGATGACCGGCGAGTGGCCGTCGGCGTGCTGCAGGCCCTCGCCCGTCAGCGTGGTGCGGCCGGCCGTGGCGCCGACCAGGAAGCCGCGGCCGAGCTGGTCGCCGAGCTGCCACATCTGGTCGCCGGTGCGCTGCCAGCCGAACATCGAGTAGTAGATGTAGAACGGGATCATCGTCTCGCCGTGCGTCGCGTACGACGTCGAGGCGGCGATGAACTCGGCCATGGCGCCGGCCTCGGTGATCCCCTCGTTGAGGATCTGCCCGTTCTCCGCCTCCTTGTAGTACATCAGCTGGTCGCGGTCGACCGGCTCGTACGTCTGGCCCATCGGGGAGTAGATGCCGAGGGAGGGGAAGAGGCTCTCCATGCCGAAGGTGCGCGCCTCGTCGGGGACGATCGGCACCCAGCGCCTGCCGGTCTCCTTGTCGCGGACCAGGTCCTTGACCAGGCGGACGAAGGCCATGGTGGTGGCCACGTTCTGCGAGCCGGAGCCCTTGTCGAAGGCGGTGAACGCCTTGTCGGCCGGCTGGGGCAGCGGCGCGACGGGGTGCACGCGGCGGGCCGGGGCCGGACCGCCGAGGGCGGCGCGGCGCTCCTGGAGGTAGCGGACCTCGGGGGAGTCGGCGCCCGGGTGGGCGTAGGGGACCTCGCCGTCGGCGAAGGCGCTGTCGCTGATCGGCAGGCCGAGGCGGTCGCGCATCGCCTTGAACTCGTCCACCGTCAGCTTCTTCATCTGGTGGTTGGCGTTCTTCGAGGCGAAGCCCTCACCGAGGGTGTGGCCCTTGACCGTCTGCGCCAGGATCACGGTCGGCGCGCCCTTGTGGGCGAGCGCGGCCTTGTAGGCGGCGTAGACCTTGCGGGGCTCGTGGCCGCCGCGGGAGAAGTGGAAGCACTCGAGGATCTGGTCGTCGCTCAGCAGCTTCGCCATCTCGACGAGCGCCGGCTCCTTGCCGAAGAAGTCCTCGCGGATGTAGGCGGCGTCGCGCGTCTGGTACGTCTGCACCTGCGCGTCCGGCACCTCGCGCAGCCGGCGGACCAGCGCGCCGGTGGTGTCGAGCCGGAACAGCTCGTCCCAGGCCGTGCCCCACAGGGTCTTGACGACGTTCCAGCCGGCGCCGCGGAACTGGGCCTCCAGCTCCTGCACGATCTTGAAGTTGGCGCGGACCGGGCCGTCCAGGCGCTGCAGGTTGCAGTTGACGACGAAGGTGAGGTTGTCCAGCCGCTCGCGGGCGGCGAGGGTGAGCGCGGTCGTCGACTCGGGCTCGTCCATCTCGCCGTCGCCGAGGAACGCCCAGACGTGGGAGTCGGAGACGTCCTTGATGCCGCGGCTGGTCAGGTACCGGTTGAAGCGCGCCTGGTAGATCGCGGAGATCGGGCCGAGGCCCATCGACACCGTCGGGAACTCCCACAGCCAGGGCAGCCGGCGCGGGTGCGGGTACGACGGCAGGCCGTTGCCGCCGGCCTCGCGGCGGAAGTTGTCCAGGTGCTGCTCGTTCAGGCGGCCGTCGAGGAAGGCGCGGGCGTAGATGCCGGGGGAGGCGTGGCCCTGGATGTAGAGCTGGTCGCCGGAGCCGTCCCCCTCCTTGCCGCGGAAGAAGTGGTTGAAGCCGGTCTCGTACAGCCAGGCCGCGGAGGCGAAGGTGGCGATGTGGCCGCCGACGCCGTACTTGCTGCCGCGGGTCACCATCGCGGCCGCGTTCCAGCGGTTCCACGCGGTGATCCGCGCCTCCATCTCCTCGTCGCCCTCCACGGCGGGCTCGGCGGCGGTGGGGATGGTGTTGATGTAGTCGGTCTCGAGAAGCTTCGGCAGGGCGATGCCGGCACCCTCGGCGCGCTCCAGCGTGCGGCGCATCAGGTACGCGGCACGGTGCGGCCCGGCCGCCTCGGTGACGGCGTCCAGGGAGGCCTGCCACTCGGCGGTCTCCTCGGGGTCGCGGTCCGGGAGCTGGTCGAGCTCGCTCGGCCGGATGGCGTGGGGGTCGGTCATGTCGCCGCCTTCCTCAGTCGAAGGGGGTTCCCTCATCGGTAAGGGTTCGGGGGTGCCCTTGGTCTTTGGCAGGACAGGGCGCGGACTCGGGTGGGAGCCCGCTGGCGACTGTAACCCCCTGATCGATGATCGATCAAAGGGTTGAGGGGGAAAACCTCTCGATAACAAGAAAGTAGGCACGCGGTGCCTGGGAAAGTGGCACCGAGTGACGGGTTTTCGCCATGTTTTCGCAGGTGGAACCGCGTATGAGCGGGTCTTTGCCCGGATGCTACGCCCGGGGCGCGCACCCCAGCACGTGGGCCTTCACGAGTTCCGCGATCCGGGGGTCGCGCCGGCGGAACGCGGCGACCAGTTCCTCGTGCTCCTCGGCGTAGGACTGCTGGACGGTGCCCAGCCAGCGGATGGACAGCGCGGTGAAGACCTCGATGCCCAGGCCCTCCCAGGTGTGCAGCAGCACCGAGTTGCCGGCCGCGCGGACCAGTTCGCGGTGGAAGGCGACCGTGTGCCGCACCTGCCCCGTGCCGTCGGAGCGGCGGTCGGCCTCGTACAGGGCGGCGACGTGCGGCTCCAGGGCCGAGCAGTCCCGGGCCAGCCGCTCCGCCGCCAGCTCCGCGGCGATCGCCTCCAGGCCGGCCCGGACCGGGTAGCTCTCCTCCAGGTCGGCGGCCGTCAGGTTCCGCACCCGCACGCCCTTGTTCGGCGCCGACTCGATCAGCCGCAGCGACTCCAGCTCGCGCAGCGCCTCCCGCACCGGCGTCTGGCTGACCTCCAGCTCGGTCGCGATCCGCCGCTCCACGATCCGCTCGCCCGGCTGCCAGCGCCCGCTGATGATCCCCTCCAGGATGTGCTCGCGGATCTGCTCGCGCAGCGAGTGGACGACGGGCGCGGTCATGAGGGCTCCTTATACGAGGGCCCGCGGGCCCCCCGAGGGCGTGAGACGTGGAAAAACAATACGGCCGCCACACCGCGCGGGAAGGGCGCACGGGGGCGCTTCCGCCCAGGTGAGACGAGACTTACACGCTCCGTGTGACCGGCGCCCGGCCCGGGGCGACCCGGTGCGGCTCCGAGCGGGCGGAAGGCGGCGACGGGGCCCTACGACGATGCCCCCGCCCGGAGGGTTCCGGGCGGGGGCATCGTGGGGGCCGGTCAGCGACCGCGGGTCACAGGCCGAGCTCGACCTCGAACTCGCCCGCCTCCAGGATCGCCTTGACCGCCGTCAGGTAACGGGCCGCGTCGGCACCGTCCACCAGGCGGTGGTCGTAGGAGAGGGTCAGGTAGGTCATGTCGCGGACGCCGATGACCGTGCCCTCCTCCGTCTCGATGACGGCCGGGCGCTTCACCGTGGCGCCGATGCCGAGGATCGCGACCTGGCCCGGGGGCACGATGATCGTGTCGAACAGCGCGCCGCGCGAACCGGTGTTGCTGATGGTGAAGGTCGCGCCGGACAGCTCGTCCGGAGTGATCTTGTTGCCCCGGACCTTGCCCGCCAGCTCGGCCGTGGCCTTGGCGATACCGGCGATGTTGAGGTCGCCGGCGTTCTTGATGACCGGGGTCATCAGGCCCTTCTCGGAGTCCACCGCGATACCGATGTTCTCGGTGTCGAAGTAGGTGATGGTCCCCTCGGCCTCGTTGATCTTGGCGTTGATGACCGGGTGGGCCTTCAGCGCCTGGGCCGCGGCCTTGACGAAGAACGGCATCGGGGAGAGCTTGACGCCCTCGCGCGCCGCGAACGCGTCCTTCGCCCGGGCGCGCAGCTTCATCAGGCGGGTGACGTCGACCTCGACGACCGAGGACAGCTGGGCCTGCTCGTGCAGGGCCTTGACCATGTTGTCGCCGATGACCTTGCGGATCCGCGGCATCTTCACGGTCTGGCCGCGCAGCGGGGAGGCCTCCAGGACGGGGGTCTTCCGCGCGGCGGGCGCGGCGGCGGCCGGAGCGGCCGGGGCGGCGGCCTTCGCGGCCTCGGCGGCGGCGAGGACGTCCTGCTTGCGGATGCGGCCGCCGACGCCGGTGCCCTTGACGGTGGACAGGTCGACGCCGTTCTCGGCGGCGAGCTTGCGCACCAGCGGGGTCACGTAGGCGCCCTCGTCCGTCGCCTGGGCGGCGGCCGGAGCGGCCTGGGCGGCGGCCGGGGCCGGGGCGGGCGCCGGAGCGGCCGGAGCCGGAGCCGGGGCGGCCTGCTGCTGCGGGGCCGGGGCCGGGGCCGGGGCCGACGGTGCCTGCGGGGCCGGGGCGGGCGCCGCCGGGGCGGCCGGAGCGGGAGCCGGGGCGGCCTGCTGCTGCGGGGCCGGGGCGGGCTCGGGCTGCGCCGGGGCCTCGGGGGCGGCCGGGGCCGGGGCGGCGGCCGGAGCGGCACCGGCCTCGCCGATGACGGCGAGCTTGGCGCCGACCTCGGCGGTCTCGTCCTCGCCGACCACGATCTCCAGCAGCGTGCCGGAGGCGGGGGCGGGGATCTCGGTGTCGACCTTGTCCGTCGACACCTCCAGCAGCGGCTCGTCGGCCTCGACGGTGTCGCCGACCGACTTCAGCCAGCGGGTGACGGTGCCCTCGGTGACGGACTCGCCGAGCGCGGGCAGGACCACGTCCGTGCCCTGGGCGCTGCCGCCGCCGGCCGCGGCCTCGGCGGTGGGCGCCGGGGCCGGGGCGGGCTGCTCGGTGGACGGCTGGGCCTGCGGCTGCGGCTCGGGGGCCGGCGGGGCGGCCTGCTCGGCGGCCGGGGCCTGCTCGGCGGCCGGGGCCTGCTCGGCGGCCGGGGCGCCGGAGCCGTCGTCGATCAGGGCCAGCTCGGCGCCGACCTCGACCGTCTCGTCCTCGGCGACCTTGATGGAGGACAGCACGCCGGAGGCGGGGGCGGGGATCTCGGTGTCGACCTTGTCGGTGGAGACCTCGAGCAGGGGCTCGTCGGCCTCGACGCGCTCGCCCTCGGCCTTCAGCCAGCGGGTGACAGTGCCCTCGGTGACGCTCTCGCCGAGCGCCGGCAGGGTTACGGAAACCGCCATGGTTTCGGTTGCTCCTTAGGAAGTGCGGAAGTCTGTGTCGTCGCGCCCGGTGACTGAGGGCGTCAGTCGTGGGAGTGGAGGGGCTTGCCGGCCAGGGCCAGGTGGGCCTCGCCGAGCGCCTCGTTCTGCGTCGGGTGGGCGTGGACGAGCTGGGCCACCTCGGCCGGCAGCGCCTCCCAGTTGTAGATCAGCTGGGCCTCGCCGACCTGCTCGCCCATGCGGTCGCCGACCATGTGGACGCCGACCACCGCGCCGTCCTTGACCTGGACGAGCTTGATCTCGCCCGCGGTCTTGAGGATCTTGCTCCTGCCGTTGCCCGCCAGGTTGTACTTCAGAGCGACGACCTTGTCCGCACCGTAGACCTCCTTGGCCCTGGCCTCGGTGATGCCGACGGAGGCGACCTCCGGGTGGCAGTACGTCACCCGCGGGACGCCGTCGTAGTCGATCGGAACGGTCTTCAGACCGGCCAGGCGCTCCGCCACCAGGATGCCCTCGGCGAAGCCGACGTGCGCGAGCTGGAGGGTCGGGACCAGGTCACCGACGGCGGAGATGGTCGGAACGTTGGTGCGCATGTACTCGTCGACGAGGACGTAGCCGCGGTCCATGGCGACCCCGGCCTCCTCGTAGCCCAGGCCCTGCGAGACCGGGCCGCGGCCGACGGCGACCAGCAGGACCTCGGCCTCGAACTCCTTGCCGTCCGCCAGGGTGACCTTCACGCCGTCCTGGGTGTACTCGGCCTTCTGGAAGAAGGTGCCCAGGTTGAACTTGATGCCGCGCTTGCGGAAGGCGCGCTCCAGCAGCTTGGAGGAGTTCTCGTCCTCGACCGGGACGAGGTGCTTCATGCCCTCGATGATCGTGACGTCGGTGCCGAAGGACTTCCAGGCGGAGGCGAACTCGACGCCGATGACACCGCCGCCCAGGACGATCGCGGACTTCGGGACGCGGTCCAGGACCAGGGCGTGGTCGGAGGAGATGATGCGGTCGCCGTCGATCTCCAGGCCGGGCAGCGACTTCGGCACGGAGCCGGTCGCCAGCAGGACGTGGCGGCCCTGGATCCGCTGGCCGTTCACGTCGACGGAGGTGGGGGAGGACAGCCGGCCCTCACCCTCGACGTAGGTCACCTTGCGGGAGGCGATGAGCCCCTGCAGGCCCTTGTAGAGGCCGGAGACGACGTCGTCCTTGTACTTGTGGACGGCGGGGACGTCGATGCCCTCGAAGCTGGCCTTCACACCGAACTGCTCGCTCTCGCGGGCCTGGTCGGCGATCTCACCGGCGTGCAGCAGGGCCTTGGTGGGGATGCATCCCCGGTGCAGGCAGGTGCCGCCGACCTTGTCCTTCTCGATCAGGGCGACGTCCAGGCCCAGCTGCGCCCCGCGCAGGGCCGCGGCGTAACCACCGCTGCCGCCGCCGAGGATCACTAGGTCGAAAACGGTGCTGGCGTCGTTCGCCACGTCACGTCCTCCATGCATGTGCGCCACGCCGGTCTCCAGTGACCGGTCGGCGGCTGGTGTGCGGCCGCTTGTTGCCATCGGCCCTTCGGTGGGGGCCCTGTCCTGCCGAGCCCCATCTTCGCACTTGTCGGCTCCGTACGAGACGCGGGGCCGGGGTGTGAGACACCCCACGTTCCCTCGGGAACGCGGCCGTGGGGGACGACGGGGCCTCGCCTACCCGCGTGCGAGGCCCCGACACCGGGGCTCAGCCCAGTTCGCCGGCCGAGGCCAGCTCGGCGAGGCGGACCAGGGTGCGGACCGCCGAGCCCGTACCGCCCTTGGGCGTGTAGCCGAAGGGCCCGCCCTCGTTGAAGGCGGGGCCGGCGATGTCCAGGTGCGCCCAGGTGATGCCCTCGCCGACGAACTCGCGCAGGAACAGGCCGGCGACGAGCCCGCCGCCCATCCGCTCGCCCATGTTGGCGATGTCGGCCGTGGCCGAGTCCATCCCCTTGCGCAGGTGCTCCGGCAGCGGCATCGGCCACGACGGCTCGCCGACCTGCTCGGCGGCCTCGTGCACCGCGGAGCGGAACGCGTCGTCGTTCGCCATGATCCCGAACGTGCGGCTGCCCAGCGCCAGCATCATCGCGCCGGTCAGGGTCGCGACGTCCACGATCGCGTCCGGCTTCTCCTGGGAGGCGGCCCACAGCGCGTCGGCGAGGACGAGGCGGCCCTCGGCGTCGGTGTTGAGCACCTCCACGGTCTTGCCGCTGTACATGCGCAGCACGTCGCCCGGGCGGGTGGCGGAACCGGAGGGCATGTTCTCGGCCAGCGCCAGCCAGCCGGTGACGTTGACCTCCAGGCCGAGACGGGCGGCGGCGACGACCGCGGCGAACACGGCGGCGGCACCGCTCATGTCGCACTTCATCGTCTCGTTGTGCCCGGCCGGCTTCAGCGAGATGCCGCCCGAGTCGTAGGTGATGCCCTTGCCGACGAAGGCGAGGTGCCGCTTCGCCTTGGACGAGGTGTACGACAGCTTCACCAGGCGCGGGCCCGAGGCCGAGCCGGCGCCGACGCCGAGGATGCCGCCGTAGCCGCCCTTGGCCAGGGCCTTCTCGTCGAGCACCTGCACCTTGATGCCGTGCTCCTTGGCCGCCGCCTGGGCGACGGCCGCGAACGCCTCGGGGTTGAGGTCGTTCGGCGGGGTGTTGACCAGGTCGCGGGCGCGGTTGAGCTCCTCGGCGACGGCGACGGCCCGCTCGAGCGCGGCCTTGTACGCCTTGTCGCGGGGCTTGCCGCCGAGCAGCACGGCCTCGCCCAGCGGCGCCTTGCCGTTCTTCCCGCCCTTGGCGCCGTTGCCGTCGCCCTTGTAGGCGTCGAAGGAGTAGGCGCCGAGCAGCACGCCCTCGCCGACCGCGCCGGCGGCGCCGGCGTCGGCCAGCGGCAGGGCGAACGCGGCCTTCTTCGACCCGGCGAGGGCGCGGGCGGCGACGCCGGCGGCCCTGCGCAGCGTCTCGGTGTCGTGGGCGGCGTCCTTCTCGGGCAGGTCGCCCAGGCCCACCGCCACCACGAGCGGTGTCTTGAAGCCGGCCGGTGCGGGCAGCTTCGTCACCTCGCCCTCGGCGCCGGACGCGCCGAGGGTCTCCAGGACGCCGGCGAGCCCGCCGTCGTACGCCTTGTCCAGGGCCTCGGCGCCCGGCGCGACGACCGGGCTCCCGGACCCGGAGGCAGCGCCCTTGGCGACACCGATCACGATCGCGTCGGCCCGCAGGCCGGGCGCCGCGGCGGTGCTGAGAGTGAGAGCAGTCACGGTGGTGAATTCTCGCTTCCGATGTGAAGTTGCGGTGGCCGAACGGTGTGGGTCGACCGGGCCCGGCAGCCGACCCTAGTCGCGACGCGCGGGTGCGGTTTCGGCGGGTCCTTCCCGGTACGGCGAACACTCGGGACGAGACTACGCGCGTATGTGCGCGCGCTCATGCCTGCGGGCGTCCGCCTCCCGGTGACCCGGCGGCCGTGCTCCGCGCGCCCGCCCCCGCGCCCGCCGCCCCGCGGGCGGGCCGGCTCAGCCCAGTGACACGACGACCAGCGCGGTCGTCGCCGCCGTCTCCGCGAGCCCGCCGAACACGTCACCGGTGACCCCGCCGAAGCGGCGGACGCAGCGCCGCAGCAGGAGCTCGGCGGCGAAGACGGCCAGGACCACCGCGAGGACGGCGCGCACGGCGTCGCCCGCCCCGAGGAACGCGCCCCCGGCCGCGGCCGCTCCGGTCACCGCGAGGGCCACCGGCAGCGCGCCCGCCGCCGGCACCGCCCCCGCGACCGCCGCGCCCAGCCCCTCCGGCCGGGCGGGCGGCACTCCCGCGCGGGCGGCCAGGGTGAGGGCCAGCCGGGCCGCGACCGCCGAGACGACGGCGGCGAGCGCGCCCCGGGCCCAGGAACCGCCGTACGCCTGCGCCAGCGCGGCCGCCTGGGCCAGCAGCACCAGGACGAGCGTGAGCACCCCGAACGGCCCGATGTCCGACTGCTTCATGATCCGCAGCGCGTCCTCGGCGGGCCTGGCGCTGCCGAGCCCGTCCGCGGTGTCGGCGAGCCCGTCGAGGTGCAGTCCCCGGGTCAGGGCGGCCGGTACGGCGACCGTGGCGACGGCGGCGAGCGGCGCGCCCGCGCCGAGGGACAGCAGCAGCAGTCCGGCGGCGGCCGCCGCGACGCCGACCGCCAGGCCGGCCAGCGGGGCGCACAGCATCCCGGCGCGCGCGGCCGGGCGGTCCCAGCGGGTCACCCGGACCGGGAGCACGGTGAGGGTGCCGAAGGCGAAGCGGAGGCCGTCGGCCGGGGACGCGGCGGGGGAGGGTGCGGGCACCGGCGCAGATTACCCGGCGGTCGCCGGGGCGCCGTCGGCGACCGCGGATAAAGTGCCCATATGGGACAGTGGCTGGAGCGGAACATCGTCGAGCCGGGCAAGGTGCCGCTGCTCCTCGCCCTCGCCGCCTTCGTCCTCACCTTCGTGATCACCCGGGTCGTCACCCGCCTGATCCGGGCCGGCAGGGGACCCTTCGGCAACATCCGGGCCGGCGGCGTCCACGTCCACCACGTGGTGCCCGGCGTCATCCTCACGATCACCGGGGGCTTCGGCGCGGTCGCGAGCGACGGACGCGGTGCCGGCTCGGCGCTCAGCGCGGTCCTCTTCGGCGTCGGCGCGGGCCTCGTCCTGGACGAGTTCGCCCTGATCCTGCACCTCGACGACGTCTACTGGACCGAGGCCGGCCGCAAGAGCGTGGAGATGGTCGTCCTCACCGCCGCCCTGGTCGGCCTGCTGCTGGCCGGCTTCGCGCCGTTCGGCGTCAACGACCTCTCCCCGCAGGAGCTCCAGAACCGCGCGGGCGCCGCCGCGAGCGTCGGCGCGAACTTCCTCCTCGCGCTGATCGCGCTGAGCAAGGGCAAGGCGCGGACCGCGCTGTTCGGGGTGATCGTGCCCGTCGTCGCCCTCGTCGGGGCCCTGCGCCTGGCCCGCCCCGACTCCCCGTGGGCCCGGCGCTTCTACCGGCGCCGGCCCCGCGCGCGGGCCAGGGCCGTCCTGCGCGCCTACCACCACGACCGCCGCTGGTCCGGCCCCCGCCGCGCCGTCCAGGACTGGATCGGCGGCAAGCCGGACCCGGCTCCGCCGCGCTCCCTCGAACACCGCTGAACCGGCCGCCGCGGACGCGCCGGGGCCCCGGCCCTACCGCTCCCGTCCCGCTTCCCGCCCCTGCTCCGGTTCCGTTTCCCGCCCCTGCTCCGCTTCCGCGCCCGGTCCGGCGTCCGCGGCCGGCTGCCGCTCCGTCTCCTCCGGGCGCTCCGGGAGCTCCGCGGCCAGGGCGGCGGCCGCCTGGACCAGGGGCAGGGCCAGCAGGCCGCCGGTGCCCTCGCCGACGGTGACGCCGTGGGTGAGGAGGGGTTCGAGGGCCATCCGGTCCAGCGCCTTCGCCTGGGCCGGCTCACCGCTGTCGTGCGCGGCGAGCCACCAGTCCGGGGCCCGGAACGCCACCCGCTGGCCCACCAGCGCGCACGCCGACGCGACCACCCCGTCGAGCAGGACCGGCAGCTTGCGCACCGCGGCCTGGAGCAGGAAGCCCGTCATCGCGGTGAGGTCGGCGCCGCCCACCGTCGCCAGCAGCCGCAGCTGGTCGCCCAGCACGGGCCGCGCCCGGCGCAGCGCGTCGCGGATCGCCGCGCACTTGCGCATCCACGCCAGGTCGTCGATCGCCAGCCCGCCGCGCCCGGTCACCACGGACGCGTCCGTCCCGCACAGCGCGGCCACCAGCACACCCGCCGCGGTGGTCCCGCCCACGCTCACGTCGCCGAGCACCACCAGGTCCGTGCCGGAGTCGGCCTCCTCGTCGGCCACGGCCGTCCCGGCCCGGAACGCCGCCTCGGCCTCCTCGGGGCTCAGCGCGTCCTCGACGTCGATGCGCCCGCTGCCGCGCCGCACCCGGTGCCGTACGACGTCCTCCGGCAGCGACGCGGGATCGCAGTCCAGGGCCATGTCGACCACCCGCACCGGCACCCCGAGCCGCCGGGCCAGCACGGACACCGGACGGCCGCCCTCCAGCACCTCCCGCACCAGCTCCACGGCGCTGCCGGCGGGCCGGGCCGAGACACCCAGCCCGGCGACCCCGTGGTCCCCGGCGAAGAGCACCACCCGCGGCCGCTCGACCGGCCGCACCGGCACCGCGGACTGCGCCGCGGCCAGCCACTCACCCAGGTCGTCGAGGCGGCCCAGCGACCCGGGCGGCACGGCCAGGCGCTCCCGGCGCGCCTCCGCGTCACGGCGCACCCCGCCGTCCGGACGCTCGATCAGATCGGTGAAGTCGTCGAGATTCAGCGAGCTCATTCGCCGAACAGTACCGGCCCCGGTCGAACACGACGGCGCACCGGTCACCACCGCGCCCGGGGCCCCGTCCGCGCCGCGCCGCCGCCACGTCACCACCGCGCCGCCACCGCGTCGGTGCGCCCCGAGGGGCCGTCCCCTACGTAACGTTTCGCAGCGGATCGCCACGCTGTATGCCCTCATGTCGGGAGCCGCCCATGTCCGCGCCCACCCCGCCCCCCGCGCACGTCCCGGCCGCGGCGGACCCCGCCCTCCGCTCCTCCACCCGGGCGCACGAACCGCGTCGCGGGGACTGCCCCTGGTGCGGCTCCACGCGGCTGCGCAACCGGCTGCGCACCGGCGACCTGCGCCGGCACCGGCCGGGCCTGTTCACCGTCGACGCGTGCCGGGACTGCGGCCACACCTTCCAGAACCCCCGTCTCACCGCCGAGGGCCTCGCCTCCCACCGGCGGGTCGTGCGCGGCGCCCCCCGGGACCCCGTCACCGAGCGCGTCCTCGCCCTGCACGCCACCCCCCGGCGCCACCGCGGTGCCGCCCGCGCGATGCTGCGCTTCGGCGAACCGGAGAGCTGGCTGGACGTCGGCACCGGGCTCGCCCGCTTCCCGCAGGCCGCGCGGGAGTTCTTCCCGTACACCTCCTTCGACGGCACCGACCTCACCGCGCGCGTCGAACGGGCCCGCGCGCTCGGCCGCGTCGAGGAGGCCCACGTCGGATCGCTGACGGACCCGCGGATCGCGGCCCGGCTGGCCGCCCGCTACGACGTGGTCAGCCTGCTGCACCACTTGGAGCACACCACCGACCCCCGCGCGGAGCTCCACGCGGCCCTCGACGCCCTGCGCCCCGGCGGCCACCTGCTCGTCGAGACCCTGGACCCGCGCTGCGCGTTCGCCGCCCTGCTCGGCCGCTGGTGGCTGCCCTACGACCAGCCCCGCCGGCTGCACCTGCTGCCCCCGCGCAACCTCCGCGCGGAACTGACGGCCCGCGGCTGCGAGATCGTCGCCGCCGGGCACCGCGCCGCGCACGTCCCGTACGACCTCGCCGGCGCGACCGCCCTGGCCCTCTCCCACGCCCTGCCCGCCCCGGACACCCCCTGGCGCGCCGTCCCGTCGACCCCGTTCCGGCGGCACCTGCGCGCGGCCCTGCTGCGCGCGGGCGTCCCGCTGGTGGTCGCCGCGGCGCTGGTGGACCTCGCCCTCGCGCCCGCGGCGCGCCGCACCCCGTTCGCCAACGCCCACCGGATCATCGCGCGCAAACCGAAGCCGGCGGGACGCCGACCGGACCCGGCCTGACCCCACCCGACGTGATCCGGTGCGGCCCGGCCCGCCCGGGCCGGGTCCGGCCCCGGCCCCGCGGGTCCCTCATCCCCGCAGGACGACCGCCTGTCCCGCCACCACCAGCAGCACCTGCTCGCACTCCTGGGCGAACGCCGCGTTCAGCCGCCCGAGTTCGTCCCGGTACCGGCGGCCGGACGCGGTGGCGGGCACGATGCCCGAGCCCACCTCGTTGGAGACGGCGACCACCGTCCGCCGGGTCCCGCGCACCGCGTCGGTCAGCTCCCGCACCCGGTCCCGCAGGGCCCGTTCCCCGCCGCCCGCCCACTCCGCGTCGTCCCACGCCCCCACCGCGTCCATCGCGTCCGTCAGCCACAGCGACAGGCAGTCCACGAGCAGCGGCGGCCCCTCGTCCCGCAGCAGCGGCACCAGGTCGCAGGTCTCCACGGTCCGCCACGACCCCGGCCGCCGCTCCCGGTGCGCCGACACCCGCGCCGCCCACTCGGTGTCCCCGCCCCGCGTCCCGCCGGTCGCCACGTACAGCACCTCGGGGAAGGCCTCCAGCCGCCGTTCGGCCTCCACCGACTTGCCCGAGCGGGCCCCGCCCAGCACCAGCGTCCGCCGCGGCACGCCGGGCACGTCCTCGTGGGCGCCCACCTCCAGCACGGTCCCGTCCGGCACCGCGCGCGCCCCGGCCGCCGCGAGTCGGCGCCGCGTCTGCGCGCCCGGCGGCACGTCGTGGTCCAGGTGGACCGCGACGACGTCCGTGGTCGCTCCCACCGCGCCGACCGCCCGCAGCCGCGCCAGCGCGTCCGGGCGCCCCACGACGTCCAGCAGCACCGTGGCGTACGGCTCGGCCGGCTCCTCCAGCCCGGCCGGCCCGCCGCCCGGCGGGAGGTACAGCAGCCGCCGGCCGTCCGGGCCGGTCACCGCGTACCCGGTGCCGGGCGCGTCCAGCGCCACCGCGCGCACCCGATGCCCCGTCAGCAGCGCCAACTCCCGGCCGTCCGGCACCCGTCCGGGCTGCGGCAGTCCGGCCGGCACCTCGACCGCGGGGCCGTCGTGCGGGTGCGACAGCAGCACCTGGCGCACGCCGCCCAGCGAACGCCCCGCGCGGGCCGCCGCGGACGTCGCGCCGGGCAGGAGGTCCAGCAGCAGCGTCCCGTCCACGAGCAGCGAGGTCGCCGCCCGCGCGTGGGGGCCGAGCGCGGACGCGCACGCGGCGCAGGGACAGTCGGGGCGGGGCAGGCCCGCGGGGGCGCCGGTGCCGAGCAGAGTCAGTTCCACGGACCCGATTTTCGCCCGTCCCCACGGCGGCTGCGCGTCCGGCCGGGCGCTTTCGCCACGGGGCGGGCGGGAGATCGGCGAGAGGGCCTAGGCTCTTGCGCAGGAGCCGGACCGGGAGCCGGCTCCTGCTGTGCAGTGTGCTCACACCCCTGGGAGGCGTACATGGCGGCATGGACGTGGCGGTTCGAGAAGGCCGACGGGACGCAGGTCGAGCCCGCGGTGCCGCCGGAGGAGTTCCCCACGCAGGGGGACGCCGAGTCCTGGATCGGGGAGAACTGGAAGGCCCTGCTGGAGGGCGGCGCCGACCAGGTGCGGCTGCTGGAGGACACCACGGAGATCTACGGGCCGATGAGCCTGCGCGCCGAGGAGGCGTGAACCGGGGGCGGGGGCCGGCCGGGTCCCCGCCCCCCACGGTCCGGTGGGCTCAGCCCCGTACGCCGCACAGGTGCAGCAGCGCCGCCACCGCGCGGTAGGGGTCCGTGCGGCCGGCCCGTTCCTCGGCCGCGAGGAGGACCTCCAGGTCGTCCGGGACGCCCGCGCCGTCGACTGCCGTGTCCGTGAAGACCCGTACGCCGTACCAGGCGCGCAGCGGCGCCCCGATCCCCGCGAGCGTCGCCGTCAGCGTCTTCAGCCGGTGGGCGCGGACGTCGGGTTCCGGCCGGGTGGCGGTCCCCCCGTCCGGGTCCGTCCGGGAGTGGGGGAGGTGCGCCGCCGGGTCGAAGCGGGCCAGCGCCCCGGCCCAGTCGCCGGAGAGCCCCGGCCGCATCGCCGGCGCGTCGCCGTTGCGCACCAGCAGTGACAGCAGTCCGCCGGGCGCGAGCATCCGGGCCAGCCCCGCGAGCAGCGCGTCCGGGTCCTGCGCGCGCATGAGCACGCCGTGGCACAGCACCACGTCGAAGCTGCCCGGCAGGAAGTGCACCCCGGTGTCCCTGCCGTCGCCCTCGATGACCCGCATCCGCTCCCGGATGCCCTCCGGCTCCCCGGCCAGGGCCTCCCGCGCGGCGGCGATCAGCGCCGCGTCCCGTTCCAGGCCGGTCACCTGGTGGCCGGCCCGGGCCAGCCGCAGCGCCTGCGTGCCCCGGCCCATGCCGACGTCGAGCACACGCAGCCGCCGGCCGACCCGGAAGCAGCCGGCCAGTTGTTCCTCCAGCTGACGGGCGACCAGCTCCTGCCGGACGACGTCGCGCAGGTCGCCGGGCTCGCCCGGCCGGGTCCGCGCCGGGCCGTCGGCGAACGGCGTGGCGCTCAGGGCCGCTCCCCGCGCTGGACCTGGGGCTTGGGCAGGCGCAGCCGGCGCATCTGGAGCGAACGCATCAGCGCGTAGGCGACCGCGCCGCGGCGGTTGTCGTCGGGGAAGCGCTCGGTCAGCCGCTTCTTCAGCCGGAAGCCGGTGACGATCGAGTCGAGCACGATCATCACGATCACCACGAGCCACAGCAGCAGCGCGGCGTTCTGCAGGGCCGGGATCTGGATCATGCTCATCACGAGGATGATCACGGCCATCGGCAGGAAGTACTCGGCGATGTTGAACCGCGAGTCGACGAAGTCGCGCGCGAACCGGCGCACCGGCCCCTTGTCACGGGCGGGCAGGTAGCGCTCGTCGCCGCTGGCCAGGGCCTGGCGCTGGCGTTCCAGCGCGGCGCGGCGCTCCTCGCGCTGCCGCTTGGCGGCCTCCTTGCGCGTCATGGGCGTGTTGGCCACGCTGCGACGCTGGGACTGGGCCACGCTCCGCTTGGGCGTGGGGCGGCCCTTGGGGGCCTCCGGATGACGGGGCTGCTTGGAGTCGGTCACCGTCGCCTTGCCGGCGACCGATGCCTTCTCTTCCTTGGCACGGCTACGGAACACAAAACCCAAGGGTACGGGGTGCCCGGGGTTGGACCCCAGCCCCGGGGGGAACGATCCGGCAACACCGGTCGTCTCCAGAAGACAAGGAAGACGAAGCCGACCAGGAAGACCAGGAAGACCAGGACGGCGAGGACAGGGAACCACGGGGAACACGGGGAAGGCACGGAGGAGACGCGGAGGGACACGGTGCGACACGGGCGGACCGGCCGTCCCGCCCCGGGGATCACCTACTCCTTACGCCGGATCGGGAAGGCGGTCACTCGTCCTTGGGGATGAGCCCATCCGTCCCCGGACAGTGCGGTAATGGAAGCAGGGCCCGTACTGTGGGTTCTGTCGCAGATCTGTGAGCTGGAGTCCGTCAGAAGGGGGCGCGCGAAGCCCATGAGCGGTGTCATGAAGCGTATGGGGATGATCTTCCGCGCGAAGGCGAACAAGGCCCTTGACCGGGCCGAGGACCCGCGCGAGACCCTCGATTACTCGTACCAGAAGCAGCTGGAGCTGCTCCAGAAGGTCCGTCGCGGTGTCGCCGACGTGGCGACCAGCCGCAAGCGCCTGGAACTCCAGCTCAACCAGCTCCAGTCCCAGTCCTCCAAGCTGGAGGACCAGGGCCGCAAGGCGCTCGCGCTGGGCCGCGAGGACCTGGCCCGCGAGGCGCTGTCCCGCCGCGCCGCCCTCCAGCAGCAGGTGACCGACCTGGAGACGCAGCACGCGACGCTCCAGGGCGAGGAGGAGAAGCTCACCCTCGCGGCCCAGCGGCTCCAGGCCAAGGTGGACGCCTTCCGGACGAAGAAGGAGACCATCAAGGCCACCTACACCGCCGCCCAGGCGCAGACCCGGATCGGGGAGGCCTTCTCCGGCATCTCCGAGGAGATGGGCGACGTCGGGCTGGCGATCCAGCGGGCCGAGGACAAGACGGCCCAGCTCCAGGCGCGGGCCGGCGCGATCGACGAACTGCTCGCCTCGGGCGCCCTGGACGACCCCTCCGGCATGCACAAGGACGACATCCAGGCCGAGCTGGACCGGCTCTCCGGCGGCACGGACGTGGAGCTGGAACTGCAGCGCATGAAGGCCGAGCTGGCCGGGGGCACCACCGGCGGGCAGCAGGCCATCGAGGGCGGTACCGGCCAGACCCAGGACCAGGCGCAGTCCCAGCAGCAGCCGCAGGACGCCCCGCGCTTCGACAAGCAGTAGCCACCGGCACCACCGACGGGACACGGGTCCATGCCTAGGAGGGCGACATGATCGTACGGATCATGGGGGAGGGGCAGGTGACGCTGGCGGAGAGCCGGCTCGCCGAGCTGGACAAGCTGGACGAGGAACTGCTCGCCGAGATGGAGAACGGCGACGGGCCGGGCTTCCGCGCGACCCTGCGCGCGCTGCTGGCCAAGGTCCACGAACTCGGCGAGCCGCTGCCCGAGGACTCCCTGGAGCCCTCCGACCTCATCCTCCCGTCCCCGGACGCCACCCTGGAGGAGGTCCGGGAACTGCTCAGCGACGACGGCCTCATCCCGGGCACCTGACGGATGCCCGGGGACCGGTCCCCGCCCCGCCGGCCGGTCCGGGGCGGGGACCGTCCGGTCCGGGGCGGGACCCGGGGCGCGGTCCCCGGCAGACGCGCCCGGACACCGGCCCCGTACGCCCGCCCCGGTTACCGTGAACAGCCGTGAGCACCCTGACGCGCGCCCGGTACCGGCTGCGGGCCCACCCCCGTGCCCTGGACGCGGCCCTGGCCGCGGGCGTCCTGGCGTGCATGGTGGCCGGGTCCTTCGTGGACCCGCACGGCCCGGACGGCGTCACCTGGGGGCTGCGCACCCCCGACCCGCTCAGCCTGGTCCTCATGGCCCTGGGCGCCGCCGCGCTCGTCTTCCGCAGGCGCGCCCCGCGCACGGTCCTCGCCCTGGCCGGCGGGGTCTGCGTGGTGGAGTCCGTCACCGGCGATCCCCGCGCCCCGGTCGCCATGTGCGCCGTGGTCGCGCTCTACACCGTGGCCTCCACCACCGACCGTCCCACCACCTGGCGAGTCGGCCTGCTCACCACGGCGGTGCTCACCGGCACCGCCATGACCGCCGGCTCGTTGCCCTGGTACGCCCAGGAGAACCTGGCGATCCTCGCCTGGACCGGCATCGGCGCCACCGCCGGGGACGCCGTCCGCAGCCGCCGCGCCTTCGTCCGGGCCATCCGCGAACGCGCCGAACGGGCCGAACGCACCCGTGAGGAGGAGGCCCGCCGCCGCGTCGCCGAGGAGCGGCTGCGCATCGCCCGCGACCTGCACGACGTGGTCGCCCACCACATCGCCCTGGTCAACGTCCAGGCCGGGGTCGCCGCCCACGTCATGGACAAACGGCCCGACCAGGCCAAGGAGGCGCTGGCCCACGTCCGCGAGGCCAGCCGCTCCGCGCTGGGCGAGCTGCGCGCCACCGTCGGCCTGCTGCGCCAGTCCGGCGACCCCGAGGCGCCCACCGAACCGGCGCCCGGCCTGGACCGCCTCGAGGAACTCGCCGGCACCTTCCGCAGCGCCGGGCTGCGCGTCGAGGTCGCCCGGGCCGACCGGGGCGCCGTCCTCCCCGCCGCCGTCGACCTGGCCGCCTACCGGATCGTCCAGGAGGCCCTCACCAACGTGCGCAAGCACGCCGGTGAGGGCGCGAAGGCGGAGGTCAGCGTCGTCCGGGTGGGACCCCGCATCGAGATCACCGTCCTCGACGACGGCGCCGGCGACGGCCGGGGCCGTGCTCCCGGCGGCGGGCACGGCGGCGGGCACGGACTGCTCGGCATGCGCGAGCGCGTCACCGCCCTGCGCGGCACCCTCACCACCGGTCCCCGCTACGGGGGCGGTTTCCGCGTCCATGCGATCCTGCCCGTCGAGACCCGTCCGTCCGTCCAGGACGGCCTGTGACCAGCGCACCGGGGGAGCCCGTATGACGATCCGCGTCCTGCTCGCCGACGACCAGGCCCTGCTGCGCAGTGCCTTCCGGGTGCTCGTCGACTCCGAGCCGGACATGGAGGTGGTGGGCGAGGCGTCCGACGGCGCGGAGGCGGTCCGGCTGGCCCGCGAGCAGCGGGCCGACGTCGTCCTGATGGACATCCGGATGCCCGGCACCGACGGGCTCGCCGCCACCCGCACGATCAGCGCGGATCCCGCGCTCGCCGCGGTCCGGGTGGTGATCCTGACGACCTTCGAGGTCGACGACTACGTGGTGCAGTCCCTGCGCGCCGGCGCCTCCGGCTTCCTCGGCAAGGGCTCCGAGCCCGACGAACTGCTGAACGCCATCCGGATCGCCGCCGGGGGCGAGGCCCTGCTCTCCCCGGCCGCCACCAAGGGCCTGATCGCCCGCTTCCTCGCCCAGGAGGGCAGGGCCGGCGGGGCCGAGCACGACCCGGCCCGCGCCGAACGCCTCGCGTCCCTCACCGTCCGCGAGCGCGAGGTGCTGGTCCAGGTCGCCGGCGGACACTCCAACGACGAGATCGCCGAACGCCTCCGGGTCAGCCCGCTGACGGTGAAGACGCACGTCAACCGGGCCATGGCCAAGCTGGGCGCCCGGGACAGGGCCCAACTGGTGGTGACCGCCTACGAGTCGGGGCTGGTCCGTCCGAGGGTGGACTGAGCCCCGGCGGGCGTACTGCGCAGGGAGTAGGCGCCGCACGAGGATTTGGACCTGAAGGCTACGGATCGGCCCTCCCCGATGGCCCAGGGTGTAGAGCGGGCGCCCGACTGCGTCCGTCCATGCACTTCTGCCGTTCACCGACGTTCACAGAAGAGAGACCCGTCACCCATGTCCTGGCTGTCCAGGTTCAGCCTTGCGCAACGGGCGCTGATCGGACTGATGTCGATCATCGCGCTCGTCTTCGGGGCGATCGCGATCCCCCAGCTCAAGCAGCAGTTGCTGCCCACCATCGAACTGCCCATGGTCTCCGTGCTGGCCCCGTACCAGGGCGCCTCGCCGGACGTGGTCGAGAAGCAGGTCGTCGAGCCCATCGAGAACAACCTGAAGGCCGTCGACGGCCTGACCGGTGTGACCTCGACGGCGAGCGAGGGCAACGCCGTGATCATGGCGTCCTTCGACTACGACAACGACACCCAGCAGCTCGTCGCCGACGTCCAGCAGGCCGTCAACCGGGCCCGCGCCCAGCTCCCGGACGGCGTGGACCCCCAGGTCGTCGCCGGCTCCACGGACGACCTCCCGGCCGTGGTCCTCGCCGTCACCTCCGACAAGGACCAGCAGGCGCTCGCCGACCAGCTCGACCGGACCGTGGTGCCCGCCCTGGAGGACGTCGACGGCGTCGGCCAGGTCGTGGTGGACGGCGTGCGGGACCTCCAGGTCACCGTCACCCCCGACACCGCGAAGCTGGCGAAGGCCGGTCTCACGCCGCAGGCGCTGGCCCAGGCCCTCCAGGCCGGCGGCGCGACCGTCCCGGCCGGTTCCCTGGACGAGGGCGGCACCAACCGCACCGTCCAGGTGGGCGGCGGCTTCACCTCGCTGCGGCAGATAGAGGACCTGAGGGTGGCCGGCGAGCCCGGCAAGGGCGAGCCGGTCCGCCTCGGCGACGTCGCCGAGGTGCGCCAGCAGGAGGCCCGGGCCGACTCCCTCACCCGGACCAACGGCAGGCCCAGCCTCGCCGTGATGGCGACCATGGACCACGACGGCAGCGCGGTCGCGATCTCCGAGGCCGTCCAGGAGATGCTCCCCGACCTGCGCGAGGACCTCGGCTCCGGTGCCACGCTCACCGTCGTCAGCGACCAGGGCCCGGCCGTGTCCCAGGCCATCGAGGGCCTGACCACCGAGGGCGCGCTCGGTCTGGTCTTCGCGGTCGTGGTGATCCTGGTCTTCCTGGCGTCGGTCCGCTCGACCCTGGTCACCGCGGTGTCCATCCCGCTGTCCGTGGTCCTCGCCCTCATCGTGCTGTGGACGCGCGACCTGTCGCTGAACATGCTGACGCTGGGCGGTCTGACCATCGCCATCGGCCGGGTCGTGGACGACTCCATCGTGGTCCTGGAGAACATCAAGCGGCACCTCGGCTACGGGGAGGAGCGCCACGCGGCGATCATGAAGGCGGTGCGCGAGGTCGCCGGCGCGGTGACGTCCGCGACGCTCACCACGGTCGCCGTCTTCCTGCCGATCGGGCTGGTCGGCGGCATGGTGGGCGAGCTGTTCGGCTCCTTCAGCCTCACCGTCACCGCCGCGCTGCTGGCGTCCCTGCTGGTGTCGCTGACGGTCGTCCCGGTGCTGTCGTACTGGTTCCTGCGCGCCCCGAAGGGCACCCCCGAGGACGCCGGGGAGGCGCGCCGGATCGCGGAGGAGAAGGAGGCGAAGAGCCGCCTCCAGCGCCTCTACCTCTCGGTCCTGCGCTTCGCCACCCGGCGCAGGATGGCCAGCCTGGCCATCGCGGTCGTCGTGCTGATCGCCACCTTCGCCATGGCGCCGCTGCTGAAGACCAACTTCTTCGACCCGGGCGAGCAGCAGGTCCTCACCGTCCGCCAGGAGCTGGAGCCCGGCACCAGCCTGAGCGCGACCGACGCCCGGGCGAAGAAGGTCGAGGAGCTGCTCGCGGACACCGAGGGCGTCAAGGACTACCAGGTGACGGTCGGCTCGTCCGGCTTCATGGCGGCCTTCGGCGGCGGCACGGACACCAACCGGGCGACGTACCAGGTGATGCTGGAGGACTCCGCGTCCTCCGAGGACGTGCAGGACCACCTGGAGAAGGGCCTCGCCGCGCTCGACGGCATCGGCACGACCACCATCGCGGCCGGTGACGGCTTCGGCAGCCAGGACCTGAGCGTGGTCGTCAAGGCGGCCGACGCGCAGGTGCTGCGCGAGGCGGCCGACCAGGTCCAGGACGCGGTGGCGTCCCTGGACGACGTCACGGACGTCACCAGCGACCTGGCCGAGAGCGTGCCCCGCATCTCGGTGAAGGCCGGGCCCGAGGCCGCCGCGGCCGGTTTCGACGACCAGACCCTCGGCATGGCCGTCGCCCAGGCGGTGCGCGGCACCCCGGCCGCCAAGGCGGTCCTGGACGACGTCGAGCGCGACGTCCTCATCCGGTCGCCCGAGTCGGCCACCACCCTGGAGCAGCTGAGGAACCTGCGCCTGGGCGCGGTGAAGCTGGGGGACATCGCCGCCGTCGAGGTGGTGGACGGCCCGGTGTCCCTGACCCGGATCGACGGTCAGCGCGCGGCCACCGTCACGGCCAGGCCGACCGGCGACAACACGGGCGCGGTGAGCACGGCCCTGCAGGCGAAGATCGACGGGCTGACGCTGCCGGCCGGCGCGACGGCGGAGATCGGCGGTGTGTCCGAGGACCAGGACGAGGCGTTCCGCAACCTGGGCCTGGCGATGCTGGCGGCGATCGCGATCGTCTTCCTGCTGCTGGTCGGCACCTTCCGCTCGCTGGCCCAGCCGCTGATCCTGCTGGTCTCCATCCCGTTCGCGGCGACGGGCGCGATCGGCCTGCTGGTGGTCACGGGCACCCCGATGGGCGTCCCGGCGATGATCGGCATGCTGATGCTGATCGGCATCGTGGTGACCAACGCGATCGTGCTGATCGACCTGATCAACCAGTACCGCGCGCAGGGCCACGGCGTGGTCGAGGCCGTGCTGGAGGGCGGCCGCCACCGTCTGCGGCCGATCCTGATGACGGCCCTGGCCACCATCTTCGCCCTGCTCCCGATGGCGCTCGGCATCACCGGCGAGGGCGGCTTCATCGCCCAGCCGCTGGCCGTGGTGGTGATCGGCGGCCTGTTCACGTCGACGCTGCTCACCCTGCTGCTGGTGCCCACGCTCTACGCGATGCTGGAGCTCCGCAAGGAGCGGCGCGCGAAGAAGAAGGCGCTGAAGAAGGACGGTCCCGCACAGCCGGGGACGTCGCGGGAACCGAAGCCGGCCCAGGTCTGACCGGCCCCGCACGGACGAAGGCCCGCCCGGCACCGAGGTGCCGGGCGGGCCTTCGTCATGGACGGCCGCGGACCGGGCCGCCGGTCGCGGCACCGGGCGGGCCGGTCCGCCGGACGGTCACGGCAGCGCCAGCATCCGCTCCAGCGCCAGCTTCGCGAACGCCTCGGTCTCCTTGTCCACCTCGATGCGGTTGACCAGGGTGCCCTCGGCGAGGGACTCCAGGGCCCACACCAGGTGGGGGAGGTCGATGCGGTTCATGGTGGAGCAGAAGCAGACCGTCCTGTCGAGGAACACGACCTCCTTGCCCTCGGGAGCGAAACGGTTCGCCAGCCGGCGCACCAGGTTCAGCTCCGTGCCGATGGCCCACTTGGAGCCGGCCGGGGCCGCCTCCAGCGTCCTGATGATGTACTCGGTCGACCCGACGTGGTCCGCCGCGGCCACGACCTCGTGCCGGCACTCGGGGTGCACCAGGACGTTCACGCCCGGTATCCGCTCGCGCACGTCGTTGACCGAGTCGAGGTTGAACCGGCCGTGCACCGAGCAGTGGCCGCGCCACAGGATCATCTTCGCGGCGCGCAGCTCGTCCGCGGTCAGCCCGCCGTTCGGCTTGTGCGGGTTGTAGACGACGCAGTCCTCCAGGGACATCCCCATGTCCCGCACCGCGGTGTTGCGGCCGAGGTGCTGGTCGGGCAGGAAGAGGACCTTCTCGCCCTGCCGGAAGGCCCACTCCAGGGCCCGCGCGGCGTTGGAGGAGGTGCAGATCGTGCCGCCGTGCTTGCCGGTGAAGGCCTTGATGTCGGCGGAGGAGTTCATGTACGACACCGGCACGACCTGCTCGGCCACCCCGGCCTCGGTCAGCACGTCCCAGCACTCGGCGACCTGCTCGGCGGTGGCCATGTCGGCCATGGAGCAGCCGGCCGCGAGGTCCGGCAGGACCACCTTCTGGTCGTCGGACGTCAGGATGTCCGCGGACTCCGCCATGAAGTGGACGCCGCAGAACACGATGTACTCGGCCTCCGGACGCGCGGCGGCGTCCCGGGCCAGCTTGAAGGAGTCGCCCGTGACGTCGGCGAACTGGATGACCTCGTCGCGCTGGTAGTGGTGACCGAGCACGAAGACCTTGTCCCCGAGCTTCTCCTTGGCCGCGCGGGCGCGTTCGACCAGGTCCGGGTCGGACGGCGAGGGCAGGTCGCCGGGACACTCCACGCCGCGCTCGCTCCGGGGGTCGGCCTCACGGCCGAGGAGCAGCAGGGCGAGGGGCGTCGGCTGTACGTCGAGCTCCTGGGACTGGGCGGTGGTCACGACACGCACCCTTTCTGTTCTGCGGCTCGGGGGGGGGGGGGGGGGGGGGGGGGGGGGGGGGGGGGGGGGGGGGGGTGGGGGGGTGTTGGGGGGGGGGGGGGGGGGTGTCGGCTCTGCCTTTCGCCT
>NZ_JBVITR010000005.1:150944-151855 GCF_055574875.1 Streptomyces sp. NPDC034670 | reverse complement strand
AAGAGGGGGGGGGGGTGCTGGTGTCACTTCAACTTCTGGGGCCGGGTGGGCTCCCCCCCCCCCCCCCCTTCCTCCCCCCCCCCCCCCCCCCCCCTCCCCCCCCCCCCCCCGGGACATGCGGGACACCTTTTCGACTTTTCGTCGAATTGACGCTATCTATCATAACCGGTTCGCGTCACTTTGACGACGGGTCATCGCGTCCATGTGACGTGAATCCCGGCGCGCGGCCCTTCCCTCCCGGAAGGTCCGACCGGAGCCGTTTTCCGCCCCGCGGGGTGTGTGCGAGCATGAGGAAAGGCCCGAAGAGAACAGGCGCCCGGCCCGGAATGAATCCGCGGCCCCGTCGGTTGCAACCGTCGGCAAGCAGTCTCCGTACAACCCGGGAGAGATGTAGATGTCCGTATCGGACGAGACCACCACCGTCACCGACGGCATCATCCTGACCGACGCCGCCGCGGCCAAGGTCAAGGCCCTGCTCGACCAGGAAGGCCGTGACGACCTCGCGCTGCGTGTCGCCGTCCAGCCCGGCGGCTGCTCCGGCCTGCGCTACCAGCTCTTCTTCGACGAGCGTTCCCTCGACGGCGACGTGGTGAAGGACTTCGGCGGCGTGAAGGTCGTCACCGACCGCATGAGCGCCCCGTACCTGGGCGGCGCCACCGTCGACTTCGTCGACACCATCGAGAAGCAGGGCTTCACGATCGACAACCCGAACGCCACCGGCTCCTGCGCCTGCGGCGACTCCTTCAGCTGAGCCGGGCTCCCGTCCCGGCCCGCACGACAGCGCACGCCCGAAGGCGGCGGCCCCTGCGCAGGGGACGCCGCCCTCGGGCGTTCTCAGGGCGAGACCCCCCGGGCGAAGGGGGAGGCGGCAGCAAGGCGGCGCCCTCCCCCCACGGCCCATGACCTGCGGT
>NZ_JBVITR010000005.1:106492-150934 GCF_055574875.1 Streptomyces sp. NPDC034670 | reverse complement strand
GTGTTATTGCGTTTGCTGCGCCTCCTAAATCGGCGCGTTGCCCCTGCCCCGCCCCACACACCAACAACCCCCGGGGCGCCTGTCCCCCTACGAGGGCCCCCCCGCCTTCGGGCGTTCCCGGGACAGCACCCCTAGCGCGACGGCGGCGACGGCAGCCGGGCGCCGTCCTTCCGCAACGGCACCGGCTCGCCGTCCGTGCCGACGACCTCGCGGTCGCCGAGGGGCCGGTCGAGCCGCACCGTCAGCCGGTACTCCTTGGCGATCAGGATGCACACCTTGTCCCGCCAGGGCGTCTCCGTGACGGCGACCGTCACCCGGCCGTCCTTCTCGCTCGCCCTCGCCTCGTAGTCGGCGCACACCCCGCCCGTGAAGGTCACGGTCAGCTCCCTGCCCTCGGCGGTGTAGCCCTGCACCTCGACGTCCCGGGCGGACGGCGCCGACGTCGGCTCGTCCCCCGGTCCGGTCGGCCGCGGGCCGGTCTGCCCGGACCGCGGGGCCAGGTACTCCGGGTCCACCGCCGGGTGGGTCACCGTCAGGGTGTCCTCCGCGCCCGCCGGCCGCACCTCGAACAGCCAGGACGGCACGAGGGCCTGCTGTCCGTCCACGGCGTGCGCGGCCAGCCCGAACACCGCCCCCTCCACGGTCAGCGTGTCCTTCTCCGGCGGGGTGGCCGCGTCACCGCACGGCTCCTGCCCGTCCCCCTCCTCCAGCGGGACGGGGGTGGCGCAGCCGCCGACGCCCGCGCGGTGGCCGGCGCCCGGGGCCGCGTTCATCAGCTCCAGCGCCTTCTCGGCGTCCACCACCGGGTAGGTGTCGCCCTTCACCGGCGCCGCGAGCCGGCCGCTGCCGCCGACGACCTCGCCCCCGGCGCCGACGACCACCCCGGTCGTCCAGCCGTGCGTCGGCAGCCCGCCGATCCCGGGATCGGCGTTGACCACCCGGGAGCCGCCCAGGACCTGGCGCGCGTCGAGCTTCGCGTCGTCCTGGCCCACCGCCTTCAGCACCGGCGCGGCGGCCTTCCGCGCGGCCTCCTCGCTGACCACCGGGGCGTCGCCGGAGGGCGCCCCGCACACCTCGCCCTTGCAGTCGTCGGTGCCCGGGGCGTACCGGTGGAAGGTCCAGGAGCCGGGGGCGGCCCGGTCCACCCGCAGGGCGGGCCCGGAACCGTCCTTCCCGCCGATCCGCCAGCTCTCCCCCTCCGCCACCGGCTTCCCGTCGACCCCGAGCGCCCTCGCCAGCCCGGCGACCTGCTCCCGCGTGACCTCGCCGCGGGCGCGGTACACCGGCGCCGAGCCGGGTCCGTCCGGGAGGGCGCCGCCGGCGCGGTAGGTGACGCCGTAGGGGTTGGGCTCGCCGGGGGCGATCCCCGCGCCGTCGCCCTCGGGGAGGCGGTCGAGCGCGAGGGGCGGGGGAGTGGCGTCCCCGTCGGCCCCCGGCGCCGTACCGCCGCCGGAACCGCCGAAGGCGCCCGAGGCGAGGTAGGCCCCGCCCCCGCCGACGAGCAGGACGGCGGCGACGGCGGCGACCAGCGCGGGCGACCTCCGCCGGCGCGACGGCGGGGCGTCCCGGTCCCCGGCGCCGCCGGTCCCGGCGTCCCGGTCCCCGCCGGCGCCGGTGGCCGCCTCGGCGTCCGAGTCCCCCGCGGTACCGGTGCCGGTCGGGGTCTTCCGGTCCCCGCCGGCGCCGGTGGCCGCCTCGGCGTCCGGGTCTCCCGCGGTGCCGGTGCCGGTCGGGGTGTCCCGGTCCTCGGCGGCGCCGGTGCTCGTCCCGGTGCCCGGGGCGCCCGTGGCCGCTGCGGCGTCCCCGGCGTCCTCGGCGTTCCCGGCGTCCTCCGGGCCGGCGGTGTTCCCGGCGTCCCCGGGGCCGGCGGCGTCACCGCCGGTCCCGGTGTCCGGGGCCTCGTCGTCCGCGGCCCCGGTGTCCGGGGTCCCCTCCGCCGAGGTCTCCGCGGACTCCGCGTCCGATGGCTCCCCGGTGTCCGATGGCTCCCCGGTGCCGGCGCCGGAGGACGCGGGGGTCCGCCGTTCCGGGCGGGGCCGCTGCCGGGGAGTGCTCCTCGCCTCGTCGCCGCCCGGAGCGCCCCCGGTGTCGCGCGCGCTGCCAGGGGCGGTCCGCGCCTCGGCGTCGTCGTCGTGGTCGGGTCGCTCGGTGTCCACCGCATCGCTCCTTCGGCTGCACAGCGGTCCCGCAAGACCCTGCCCGGTCGGACCGGGACCGCTGGTGGGTCGTATCCCGCATCCCCCTCATGGGGGACAGCGATGGGACGCAGCGGGGGAGCGCACGGTTCCCCGGGACCACCGTCGCGGTCGCGGCGGTTCCGGGGCGGCCCGGCCCCGTGTGCCTCAGTCGCCGTACTCCGACATCGCGTCCAGGAGCCGGGCCGACGCCGGCGGCACGGTCACGCCGTGGATCAGGGACGGGGGGACGGGCCGGGCGGCGCCCCGGTCCGGGACCGTCCAGTGGGGAGCCATCCGGGCGCAGTCGCCGCGCAGCGACGCCAGGTCGCCTTCGAGGTCGGCCGGGGAGGGGGCGTGGCCCCTGAGGTTCGTCATGCCGGCACCGTACGCACGCCCGGAGTCGTGAAGAAAGATCTACTATCGGGTAGTTTTCCCCGCTTCTGCGGGTGGCCCCCACCCGGTAGCGTGAAGTGTCAGTCCGCCTCCCCCAGGAGAATCCACGCCGTGCGCATCGCAGTCACCGGCTCCATCGCCACCGACCACCTCATGACCTTCCCCGGGCGCTTCGCCGACCAGTTCGTCGCGGACCAGCTGCACACGGTCTCGCTGTCCTTCCTGGTCGACAACCTCGACGTGCGCCGGGGAGGGGTCGGCGCGAACATCGCCTTCGGGATGGGCCAGCTCGGCACCCGGCCGATCCTGGTCGGCGCCGCCGGCTTCGACTTCGACGAGTACCGGGCCTGGCTGGACCGGCACGGCGTCGACACCGAGTCCGTCCGCATCTCCGAGACCCTGCACACCGCCCGCTTCGTGTGCACCACGGACGCCGACCACAACCAGATCGGCTCCTTCTACACGGGCGCGATGAGCGAGGCCCGCCTGATCGAGCTGAAGACCGTCGCCGACCGCGTGGGCGGCCTCGACCTGGTCTCCATCGGGGCCGACGACCCGGAGGCGATGCTCCGGCACACCGAGGAGTGCCGCGCCCGGAACATCCCGTTCGCCGCCGACTTCTCCCAGCAGATCGCCCGGATGGACGGCGAGGAGATCCGGATCCTGCTGGACGGGTCGACCTACCTCTTCTCCAACGAGTACGAGAAGGGGCTCATCGAGACCAAGACCGGCTGGACCGACGCCGAGATCCTCGCCCGGGTCGGCCACCGCGTCACCACCCTCGGCTCGCGCGGCGTGCGCATCGAGCGCGCCGGCGAGGACCCGATCGAGGTCGGCTGCCCCGAGGAGGAGCTCAAGGCCGACCCGACCGGCGTCGGCGACGCCTTCCGGGCCGGCTTCCTGTCGGGCCTCGCCTGGGGCGTCTGCCTGGAGCGCGCCGCACAGGTCGGCTGCATGCTCGCCACGCTGGTCATCGAGACCGTCGGCACCCAGGAGTACCGGCTGCGCCGCGCCCACTTCATGGAGCGCTTCACCAAGGCCTACGGCGACGAGGCCGCGGCCGAGGTGCAGGAGCACCTGGCCTGACCGGAGGGTTCAGGAGACCCGGCGGACCACGTAGGCCGAGCCGCGGTCCGCCGGCTCCTCACCCACGTACTCCTGCCCGCGCATCTCGCACCACGCCGGGATGTCCAGCCGGGCCGCCTCGTCGTCCGCGAGGACCCGCACCGTGCCGCCCACCGGCACCTCCCCGATCACCTTGGCCAGCTCGATCACCGGGATCGGGCAGCGCCGCCCCACCGCGTCCACGACCAGGGCGCCGCCCCGGTCGTCCACCGCGGCGGCCCCGGCGGCGGGCGGCGGCGCGCCCAGCTTCTCCCGCACCCCCGCCACCACCCCGGGCAGGACGGACAGGAACCGCTCGACGTCCTCCTCCGCCGCCCCCGGCGGCAGCGAGACGCGGACGTTGCCCTCGCTCAGCACCCCCATCGCCCGCAGCACGTGGCTGGGCGTCAGCGTGCTGCTGGTGCAGGACGAGCCGGAGGAGACGGAGAAGCCGGCGCGGTCCAGCTCGTGCAGCAGCGTCTCCCCGTCGACGTAGAGGCAGGAGAAGGTGACGACCCCCGGCAGCCGCCGCTGCGGATCGCCGACCACCTCCGCGTCCGGCACCAGCCGGGGCACCCGCGCGCGGACCCGCTCCGTCAGTTCCCGCAGCCGCGCCGCCTCCTCGGCCGCTTCGGCCCGCACCGCCCGCAGCGACGCCGCCGCGGCCACGATCGCCGGGAGGTTCTCGAACCCGGCCGCCCGTCCCGACTCCCGTTCGTCCACCGGCCCCTGGGGCGCGAACCGCACCCCCTTGCGCACGACGAGCAGCCCGACCCCCGACGGCCCGCCCCACTTGTGGGCGCTCGCCGTCAGCAGCGACCAGTCGCCCTCCACCGGTCCCCAGCCCAGCGACTGGGCCGCGTCCACCAGCAGCGGCACCCCCGCCGCCCGGCAGACCCCGGCCACCTCGGCCACCGGCTGCGCGGTCCCCACCTCGTGGTTGGCCGACTGCAGACAGGCGAGCGCGGTGTCCGGCCGCAGGGCCTCGGCGTAGGAGGAGGGGGACGCGGCTCCCGTGCGGTCCACCGCCACCTCGGTGACCGATCCGCCGTCGGCCCGGTGAACTTCCGCCGAATGGAGCACCGAAGAGTGTTCGACCGCCGACACGATCAGGTGACGCCCGACGCGCCGCCGCCCGGCCAGCGCCCCCGCGATGCCGGAGTGCACCGCCCGGGTGCCGGAGGAGGTGAACACCAGCTCGTCCGGACGGCACCCCACCGCCTCCGCCGCCGCCTCGCGCGCCGCGTCCAGCAGCATCCGGGCGCGCCGCCCCTCCCGGTACAGGCGCGCGGGGTCGGCCCACCCCTCGTCCAGCGAAGCCAACAGGGCCTGCCGGGCGACGGGGTGGAGGGGAGCGGCGGAGGCGGCGTCGAAGTAGGCCATGCGGCAACGTTAAGGCGTGCCCCGGCGGACCGGGGGCGCGGGGAACCGCCCGGCGGGCGCCGGGCCGTCCGCCGCGTCACGCGGTGGACGCCGCCGGGCTCTTGGGCGCCCCCTCCCACCTCGCACGAGTGACCCGCGGCGCGTATGCCACCCTCCCCGCGACCCCCCGAAGGGCGTCGGCTAGGGTTTGGTCCGCATAAACATCCAAACCCCTGCCCGACGCAGGGCGGCGACCGACCAGCGAGAAGGCCAGGCCGCAGCCGTACAGCGCGGGCGAGACTCTCGGGAAGGCGCTACGTGAGTCCCAACGGCTCCGACCGCTCGCCGCGGCGCCCGATGCGGCGGAAGCTGCTGCAGGCACTGACCGCGGGCCTGGTCCTGGCAACCGCCACCGGTTGCACATGGGAGGACTTCCCCCGCCTTGGCATGCCCACCCCCATCACGGAAGAGGCTCCGCGGATCCTCTCCCTGTGGCAGGGGTCCTGGGCCGCCGCGCTCGCCGTGGGCGCGCTGGTGTGGGGTCTGATCCTGTGGAGTGCTTTCTTCCACCGGCGCAGCCGCACCAAGGTCGAGGTTCCTCCGCAGACCCGGTACAACATGCCCATCGAGGCGCTGTACACGATCGTCCCCCTCCTCATCGTCTCGGTGTTCTTCTACTTCACCGCCCGCGACGAATCCGAGCTGCTGAAGCTCGAGAAGCAGCCCGACGTCACGGTCAACGTGGTCGGGTTCCAGTGGAGCTGGTGCTTCAACTACGTCGAGAACGTCGACGGTTCCACGGGCGACGCCAAGACGTCCAAGGAGCTCGACGCGATCCCGACCCGTTACAAGGACGCCTTCCCGGCCGACGCCGGCGGTGTCCACGACTGCGGTGTCCCCGGCACCCGGAACCCGCAGACCAACAACCCGGGCCCCACCCTGTGGCTGCCCGAGGGCAAGCGGGTCCGCTTCGTGCTGACCTCGCGCGACGTCATCCACTCCTTCTGGGTGGTGCCGTTCCTGATGAAGCAGGACGTCATCCCGGGCCACACCAACGCCTTCGAGGTCACTCCCGACCGGGAGGGCACCTACCTCGGCAAGTGCGCCGAGCTGTGCGGCGTGGACCACGCCCGAATGCTGTTCAACGTCAAGATCGTCTCCCCCGAGCGTTACGAGCAGCACCTGAAGGACCTCGTGAAGAAGGGGCAGACCGGTTACGTGCCCGCGGGCATCTCGCAGGGCGAGCACGAGAAGAACCGGGAGTCGAACATCCTGTGAGCATCCTCAACCAACCCCAGGGTGCCGCGGCAGCAGGGTCCCACTACGAGGACGAGCTGCCGGTCCGGCGCCAGAACCGTGGCAGCGTCGTGGTCAAGTGGCTGACGACCACGGACCACAAGACGATCGGCACGCTGTACCTGGCCAGCTCGTTCGTGTTCTTCTGCATCGGCGGCGTGATGGCGCTGGTGATGCGCGCCGAGCTGGCCCGGCCGGGCCTGCAGATCATGTCGAACGAGCAGTTCAACCAGGCGTTCACGATGCACGGCACCGTGATGCTGCTGATGTTCGCGACGCCGCTGTTCGCCGGTTTCGCCAACTGGCTCATGCCGCTGCAGATCGGCGCGCCCGACGTGGCGTTCCCCCGGCTGAACATGTTCGCCTACTGGCTCTACCTGTTCGGCTCGCTGATCGCGCTCGCCGGCTTCCTCACCCCGGACGGCGCCGCCAGCTTCGGCTGGACCGGTTACGCCCCGCTGTCGGACGCGATCCGCTCGCCGGGCGCCGGCTCCGACATGTGGATCATGGGTCTGGCCTTCCAGGGCTTCGGCACCATCCTGGGCTCGGTCAACTTCATCACCACGATCATCTGCATGCGCGCGCCCGGCATGACGATGTTCCGCATGCCGATCTTCACCTGGAACGTGCTGCTGACCGGTGTGCTGGTCCTGCTGGCCTTCCCGGTGCTGGCGGCGGCGCTGTTCGCGCTGGAGTACGACCGCAAGTTCGGTGCCCACATCTTCGACCCCACCAACGGCGGGGCGCTGCTGTGGCAGCACCTGTTCTGGTTCTTCGGCCACCCCGAGGTCTACATCATCGCGCTGCCGTTCTTCGGCATCATCAGCGAGATCGTCCCGGTCTTCTCCCGCAAGCCGATGTTCGGCTACATGGGCCTGATCGGCGCGACGATCGCGATCGCGGGCCTGTCGGTGACGGTGTGGGCGCACCACATGTACGCCACCGGCGGGGTGCTGCTGCCGTTCTTCTCCTTCATGACCTTCCTCATCGCGGTCCCGACCGGTGTGAAGTTCTTCAACTGGATCGGCACCATGTGGAAGGGCAGCCTCTCCTTCGAGACGCCGATGCTGTGGGCGCTGGGCTTCCTGATCACCTTCACCTTCGGTGGTCTGACCGGTGTCATCCTGGCCTCGCCGCCGCTGGACTTCCACGTCACCGACTCGTACTTCGTGGTGGCGCACTTCCACTACGTGGTGTTCGGCACCGTGGTGTTCGCGATGTTCGCCGGCTTCCACTTCTGGTGGCCGAAGTTCACCGGCAAGATGCTCGACGAGCGCCTGGGCAAGATCACCTTCTGGACGCTGTTCATCGGCTTCCACGGCACGTTCCTGGTGCAGCACTGGCTGGGCGCCGAGGGCATGCCGCGCCGGTACTCGGACTACCTGGCGGCCGACGGCTTCACCGCCCTGAACACGGTCTCCACGATCGCCTCGTTCCTGCTCGGCCTGTCGCTGCTGCCGTTCTTCTACAACGTCTGGAAGACGGCCAAGTACGGCAAGAAGGTCGAGGTCGACGACCCCTGGGGCTACGGCCGCTCGCTGGAGTGGGCGACCTCCTGCCCGCCCCCGCGGCACAACTTCCTCACCCTGCCGCGGATCCGCAGCGAATCCCCGGCGTTCGACCTGCACCACCCGGAGATCACCGCGCTCGACCAGCTCGAGAACGCCGATCAGGGTGAGAAGGCCCTCGCCGGTGGCAAGGAGGCGGGCAAGTGAAGATCCAGGGCAAGATGTTCATGTGGCTGAGCCTCTTCCTGCTCATCATGGCCGTGGTCTACGGCCTGTGGGCGAAGGAGCCGGTCGGTGCCACCGCTCTCTTCCTGGCCTTCGGCCTGGCCATCATGGTCGGCTTCTACCTGGGCTTCACGGCCAAGCGGGTGGACGTGGGCGCGCAGGACAACAAGGAGGCGGACGTCGCGGACGACGCCGGCGAGGTCGGGTTCTTCAGCCCGCACAGCTGGCAGCCGCTCTTCCTGGGCATCGGCGGTGCGCTCGTCTTCCTGTCCGTCGCCGTCGGCTGGTGGCTGATGTACTTCGCGATGCCGGTGATCCTGGCCAGCATCTGGGGCTGGGTCTTCGAGTACTACCGCGGTGAGAACCGCACCCAGTAACACGCCGCACGGCACTCAGGGGCCCGGACACTCCGCGAGGAGCGTCCGGGCCCCTCTGCTGCCGCACCGGACATCACCCGTTCGGGCCGTCCGGTGCGCCGGAGCCGACGCGGTTTCCTAGCGTGAGGACATGAGACAGACAGAGTCCTTCCGCGGCGGGGGAGCCGGCCGGAGCCGCGCCGTCGCCGGCTGTACGCTGCTGGCGCTCGTCCTCGGCGCGGGCCTCACCGGGTGCGGCGCCGACGGCGACCCGCTGTCCGCCGAGCCGTACGACGCGGCGGAGCAGATCTCCTTCAGCGGATCCGTCGAGGAGGGAAAGGCCGCCGACCCCGACCAGCCCCTGGAGATCGTCGCCGAGGACTCCGGCGGACGCATCACGGACGTCGTCGCCGTGGACGCGGCGGGCCGCCACGTGGTCGGCGAACTCGCCGCCGACGGCAGCCGCTGGCACAGCACCTCGCAGCTCGCCGCCGACACCTCCTACACGGTCCGCGTGAGCACCGAGGACGAGGACGGCAGGCCGGGCCGCAGGGTCCTGTCCTTCACCACCAAAAAGCCCGCCACCGCCCAGAACCTGACCGTCGCCTTCGGACCGGCGACCGGCACCTACGGCGTCGGGCAGCCCGTCACCGCCGAGCTGAGCGCGCCGGTCGCGGACCGGGCCCAGCGCGCCGTCGTGGAACGCGCCCTGAAGGTGGACTCCACCCCCGCGGTGACCGGCTCCTGGCACTGGGTGGACGACAGGAAGCTGCACTACCGCCCGACGGACTACTGGCCGGCCCACGCCACCGTCCTGGTGCGCAGCGCCCTGGAGGGCGTCAAGGTCAACGAGCGGCTCCGGGGAGCCCCGTCCGCGCCCCTGACGATCCGCACCGGCGACCGGCTCATAGCCGTCGCCGACGCCGCGACGCACCGGATGACGGTCCACAGGAACGGTGAGGAGATCAAGCAGATCCCCATCACCACCGGCAAGCCCGGCTTCGAGACCCGCAACGGCGTCAAGGTCGTGCTCGGCAAGGAACGCTTCGTACGCATGCGCAGCAGCACCGTCGGCATAGCCGAGGGGTCGGCCGAGTCGTACGACCTGGACGTCGAGTTCGCCACCCGGGTGACCTGGAGCGGCGAGTACGTGCACGCCGCCCCGTGGTCCGTCGGCTCCCAGGGCCACGCCAACGTCAGCCACGGCTGCGTCGGCATGAGCACCGAGAACGCCCGGTGGTTCTTCGACACCGTCCGCGAGGGCGACCTCGTCGAGGTGGTGAACTCGCAGGGCGACGCCATGGAGTCCTTCGGCAACGGCTTCGGCGACTGGAACGTCACCTGGCAGAAGTGGCGCGAGGGCAGCGCGCTGACGGACGACGCCCGGACCGACCCCCGCACCGGGGAGAGGGCGCGGCTGCGCCCCCAGCCGGCGTGAGGACGCGGCCCGGGCGTGCCGGACCGGGTTCCCCGCGGGGCGGGGCCTCAGACGCCCAGGGCGCTCCTGCGCCGCAGCAGGGAGGCGAGGGCCGAGGCGAACTCCACCGGCTCCACCGGCAGCGTCACAGCCGCCTCCGCACGGCTCCAGGTGGCCAGCCAGGCGTCCTGGGGCCGCCCGATCAGCAGCAGCACCGGCGGGCAGTCGAAGACCTCGTCCTTGATCTGGCGGCACACCCCCATGCCGCCCATGGGCACGGCCTCGCCGTCCAGGACGCAGACGTCGATGCCGCCCTTGTCCAGCTCCTTGAGCACGGCCGGGACGGTCGCGCACTCCACGAGTTCCACGGGGGGCACGTCCGGGGCCGGCCGCCGGCCGGTGGCGAGCCGCACCTGCTCCCGGGTGTGGGCGTCGTCGCTGTAGACCAGCACCGTGGCGGTCGCCTGCATTGTTCCTCCACGCGTCGAGAGAGGGCACGGCATCGTCGGGGACTGCGGGCCCCGATGGCGCGGATGCTACCCCTTCCGGCCGCCTGTCAACACCGGATCGGACGCGTCTTCGACCGGCCGTCCGATGGGCCATCCGGGCAGTACAGGAGGGGCGAACACACCGAACGGCACCCCCCGGAGTGAGGGCGGGATAAGCGACCGACATAATGTCGGCGTGGCGACAGCAACGACAGTAGATACCGGGCACGCGCACCCCTCGGTCAACCGACCGAACCTCACCAGCGTCGGAACCATCATCTGGCTGAGTTCCGAGCTGATGTTCTTCGCGGCCCTCTTCGCGATGTACTTCACCCTGCGATCGGTGACCGGACCCGACTTCTGGTCGGAGAAGGCCGACGCCCTGAACTTCCCGTTCGCGGCGACGAACACCACGATCCTGGTGCTCTCCTCCCTCACCTGCCAGCTCGGCGTGTTCGCCGCCGAGCGCGGTGACGTGAAGAAGCTCCGGATGTGGTTCGTCGTCACCTTCATCATGGGCTCGGTCTTCATCGGCGGTCAGGTCCTCGAGTACACCGAGCTGGTCAAGCACGAGGGGCTCTCCATCTCCTCCGACCCGTACGGCTCGGTGTTCTACCTGACCACCGGCTTCCACGGCCTGCACGTGCTGGGCGGTCTCATCGCCTTCCTGCTGGTCCTGGGCCGGACCTACGCAGCCCGGAGGTTCACCCACGAACAGGCGACCGCGGCCATCGTCGTGTCCTACTACTGGCATTTCGTCGATGTCGTCTGGATCGGCCTCTTCGCCACGATCTACATGATCAAGTAGCCGGGCCCACATCCGCGCGCGCCGAAGCGGCGCACCAACCAGAAGCATCGACGCAGAAGATCCTGACACCGGGGTAATCCGTGAAAAAGCTCTCCGCACGACGACGCCACCCGCTGGCGGCGCTCGTCGTCCTACTCCTCGCGCTGGCATGCACCGGGGGGCTGTACGCCGTGTTCGCACCCGCGGACAAGGCGCAGGCCGACGCAACCGCCCAGTCCCTCACCATCGAGGAGGGCAAGAAGCTCTACACCGTCGGCTGCGCCAGCTGCCACGGCACCGGCGGTCAGGGCACCTCCGACGGTCCGAGCCTGGTGGGCGTCGGCGCCGCAGCCGTGGACTTCCAGGTGGGCACCGGCCGCATGCCGGCCCACACCTCGCAGGCGGCGCAGCTCCCGGACAAGAAGGCGGTCTACACCCAGGCCGAGATCGACCAGCTGGCGGCCTACGTCGCCTCGCTGGGCGCCGGCCCCGCCATCCCGACCGAGGAGCAGTACGGCCCCGAGGGCGCCGACATCGCCAAGGGCGGTGAGCTGTTCCGCAACAACTGCGCCCAGTGCCACAACTTCACCGGCCGGGGTGGCGCGCTGACGCACGGCAAGTACGCGCCGAGCCTCGACGACGTGGAACCGAAGCACATCTACGAGGCCATGCTCACCGGCCCGCAGAACATGCCCTCCTTCCCCGACAGCGTGCTGACGGAGCAGAACAAGAAGGACATCATCGCGTACCTGGGCGAGGTCAGCACCGACGAGACCGAGAGCCCGGGCGGCCTGTCGCTGGGCGGGCTGGGCCCGGTCAGCGAGGGCCTGTTCGGCTGGATCTTCGGTCTCGGCGGAATGATCCTCGTCGCTGTGTGGGTCGCCGCCCGGACCGCAAAGGCCAAGAAGTCATGAGTAGCCAGGACATTCCCGAAGAGAAGCTGCCCGCGGGGCAGGAAACCGCCCACGGCGCGCTGGGCGTCGCGGACGAGAAGCACCCGTTCGCCGACCCGGGGCTGCCGCCCCACGAGCACCGCATCCAGGACATCGACGAGCGGGCCGCCAAGCGCTCCGAGCGCACGGTCGCCCTGCTGTTCACGGTGTCGATGCTGGCCACCATCGGCTTCATCGTCGCGTTCGTGGCGATCCCGGTCGAGAAGATCGTCTACATCTTCCCGCTGGGCCACATCAGCGCCCTGAACCTGGCGCTCGGCGTGACGCTCGGCGTCGCGCTGTTCACCATCGGCGCGGGTGCGGTCCACTGGGCCCGCACCCTGATGTCCGACGAGGAACTGACCGACGAGCGGCACCCGATCGAGGCGCCGCCGGAGGTCCGCTCCAAGGTCATGGACGACTTCCGGCAGGGTGCCAAGGAGTCGGCGATCGGCCGTCGCAAGCTGATCCGCAACACCATGTTCGGCGCGCTCACCCTGGTGCCGCTGTCCGGCGTCGTGCTGCTGCGCGACCTCGGCCCGCTGCCCGAGGAGAAGCTGCGCCACACCGCCTGGGAGAGGGGCAAGCTCCTCATCAACCAGAACACCAACGAGCCGATGCGTCCCTCCGACATCGTCACCGGCTCGCTCACGTTCGCCAAGCCCGAGGGCCTGGACGAGCACGATCACGGCTTCAACAACGAGATCGCCAAGGCAGCCCTGATGATCGTCCGTATCCAGCCGGACGACATCAAGGACAAGCGCGCGCTCGAGTGGTCGCACGAGGGCATCCTCGCGTACTCGAAGATCTGCACCCACGTCGGTTGCCCGGTCTCCCTGTACGAGCAGCAGACGCACCACGCCCTGTGCCCCTGTCACCAGTCCACCTTCGACCTCTCCGACGGTGCCAAGGTCATCTTCGGTCCCGCCGGTCACCCGCTGCCGCAGCTGCGCATCGGCGTGAACGACGAGGGCTACCTCGAAGCGCTCGGCGACTTCCCCGAGCCCGTCGGTCCTGCTTTCTGGGAGCGCGGATGAGTACCAACACCAGCGCCGAGTCCCGCTCTCGCGGGAAGGCCCCGGCCGGCGAACGCGTCGCCGACTGGGCCGACGGCCGGCTCGGGATCTACTCCCTGGCCAAGGCCAACATGCGCAAGATCTTCCCGGACCACTGGTCCTTCATGCTGGGTGAGATCTGCCTCTACAGCTTCATCATCATCATCCTCACGGGTGTGTACCTGACGCTGTTCTTCCACCCGTCGATGAACGAGGTGGTGTACCACGGCAGCTACGTCCCGATGCAGGGGCAGCTGATGTCGGAGGCGTACGCCTCCACCCTGGACATCAGCTTCGACGTGCGCGGTGGTCTGCTCATCCGGCAGATCCACCACTGGGCCGCGGTCATCTTCCTGGCCGGCATGTTCGTGCACATGATGCGCGTCTTCTTCACCGGCGCGTTCCGCAAGCCGCGCGAGATCAACTGGCTGTTCGGCTTCCTGCTGTTCGTCCTCGGCATGTTCACCGGTTTCACCGGCTACTCGCTCCCGGACGACCTGCTCTCCGGCACCGGTGTCCGCTTCACCCAGGGCGCGATCCTGTCCGTGCCGATCGTCGGCACGTACATCTCGATGTTCCTGTTCGGCGGGGAGTTCCCCGGCACCGACTTCGTGGCGCGGTTCTACTCGATCCACATCCTGCTGCTGCCGGGCATCATGCTGGGTCTGGTGGTCGCCCACCTGATCCTGGTCTTCTACCACAAGCACACGCAGTTCGCGGGTGCCGGACGGACCAACAAGAACGTCGTCGGCATGCCGCTGCTGCCGGTCTACATGGCCAAGGCGGGAGGCTTCTTCTTCCTGGTCTTCGGCTTCATCACGCTGATCGCCGGCACGGTGACCATCAACGCGATCTGGAACCTGGGGCCGTACCGTCCGGACATGGTCTCCACGGGCGCCCAGCCCGACTGGTACATGGGCTTCGCCGAGGGCCTGGTCCGCGCCATGCCCGGCTGGGAGATCAACTTCTGGGGCCACACCCTGGTCCTGGGCGTCTTCATCCCGCTGGTGCTGTTCGGCCTCTTCCTCGCGATCATCGCGGTCTACCCGTTCATCGAGTCCTGGATCACCGGGGACAAGCGCGAGCACCACATCCTGGACCGCCCGCGCAACGCCCCGACCCGCACGGCCTTCGGTGTCGCCTGGATCACGGCCTACATGATCATGCTGGTCGGCGGTGGCAACGACATCGTCGCCACGCACTTCAACCTCTCGATCAACGCGGTCACCTGGTTCGTCCGCATCGGCTTCTTCGCCGGACCGGTCGTCGCGTTCATCATCACCAAGCGGATCTGCCTCGGCCTGCAGCGCCGGGACAAGGAGAAGGTGCTGCACGGCCGCGAGGCGGGCATCATCAAGCGCCTGCCGCACGGTGAGTTCGTCGAGGTGCACGAGCCGCTCAGCCAGGAGCAGATGTACACCCTCACGGCGCACGAGCAGTACAAGCCGGTCGAGCTCGGCCCGGAGGTCGACGAGAACGGCGTCAAGCGCAAGGTGAAGGGCTCCGAGAAGCTGCGCGCCAAGCTCAGCGAGGCGTACTACGGCGAGGGGTCCCAGATCCAGAAGCCCACCGTCGAGGAGTACAAGGAGATCACGAGCGGCCACGGCCACCACTGATCGCTGCACTCGCCACGCCACGGTCGAAGGGCCCCGTCCGGTGTTCGGACGGGGCCCTTCGACCTGCCCGGGGCTGGATAGGGTGGTTGCGGAGAAGTCCCTTACGACGATCAGGAGCGGCTGATGAGCGCTGTGACCCCCGCTGGAGGCGACACCGCGGCGGGCCGCTCCTGGCCCGCCCTGCTGAACGGCCTGCTGGACGGCCGGGACCTGTCCGCCGACGACACCGCCTGGGCGATGGACCTCATCATGCGCGGCGAGGCGACCGACGCGCAGATCGCCGGCTTCGCGGTGTCCCTGCGGGCCAAGGGCGAGACGGTGGAGGAGATCACCGGCTGCGTGCGGGCGATGTACGACCACGCCAAGGTGATCGAGGTGCCCGGGGCGACGGTCGACATCGTCGGCACCGGCGGGGACGGCGCCAAGACGGTGAACATCTCCACGATGTCCTCGATCGTCGTGGCCGGCACCGGAGCGAAGGTCGTCAAGCACGGCAACCGGGCCGCATCCTCCGCGTCCGGCGCCTCCGACGTCCTGGAGAAGCTGGGCGTCAATCTGGAGCTGTCCCCGCAGCGGGTGGCCGAGGTCGCCGAGGAGGCCGGGATCACCTTCTGCTTCGCGGTGAAGTTCCATCCGGCGCTGCGCCACGTGGCCGCCGCCCGCGGGCAGCTCGGCGTCCGCACGGTGTTCAACTTCCTCGGCCCGCTGGCCAACCCGGCGCGGGTCAGGGCCCAGGCGGTCGGGGTCGCCGACCCCCGGATGGCCCCGATCATGGCGGGTGTCTTCGCCGGACGCGGGCACTCCTCGCTGGTGTTCCGCGGGGACGACGGCCTGGACGAGCTGACCACCACCGGCACCTCCCGGGTGTGGGTGGTCCGGGACGGCGAGGTGACCGAGGAGGCCTTCGACCCGCGGGACGTCGGCATCGAACCGGTGCCGGTCGAGGCGCTGCGGGGCGCCGACGCCTCGTACAACGCCGAGGTCGCCCGCAGGGTGCTGGACGGCGAGCGGGGCCCGGTGCGGGACGCGGTGCTGCTGAACTCCGCGGCGGCGCTGGTGGCGCTGGAACCGGGCGGCGGCACCCTCACGGAGCAGATCCGGGCCGGCATGGACCGGGCCGCCGAGTCCCTCGACTCCGGGGCCGCCAAGCGGGTCCTGGAGCGCTGGGTCGCCGCCAGCAACGCGTAGCGCCCGCCCGGCCGGCGTCCCGCGATCCGGAACCGGGTTGCGGGACGCCGGCCGCTTCCCGTACTTTCCCCTCCAGGTCACGAGCGACAGCCATGAGGCCCCGGCCGGCTGTCCGGCAACCCTCCGTCCGTGGCGGGGTGCCCCGGGTGAGGACCGGGCCGTGAGCAGCAGGGCTCACGGCAAGCGCGGGCCCCTCGCACACCAGGGGTCCTGGTCGTCGAGGAGCCTTCCGTGAGCAAGCGAATGCGCTAGGGCCCTTCGTCCGGATCGGGCCGGGCTCGCGGGGTGCGGCACCGGATCCCGCTCCCTGATCCGGCCCGATCCGGACGAAGGGCCCCAGGGCCGCCGGGCCCCGCCTCCGCACACCCCTTCCCCCTCTCCTCCCGCGCTCGAGCGCCGTCCGCTCGCGCGGGGATTCCGCCTGCCCCACGGGAGCTTCGCCGTGTCCGTCCCCACCGCCGCCGCCGACCGGTCCGTCCGTGCCCCGCTGCCCGTCCTGGGCCGGGACGTCACCGTCCCCCTCGTCACCGGGGGCGAGGTCACCTACGCCGCCCTCGACTACGCCGCCAGCGCGCCCGTCCTCCAGCGCGTGTGGGACGACGTGGCGGCCTACGCGCCCTACTACGGCAGCGTCCACCGCGGCGCCGGGCACCTCTCCCGGCTCTCCACCGACCTGTTCGAGGCGGCCCGCCGGACCGTCGCCGGGTTCCTCGGCTGCCGCACCGGGGACCAGGTCGTCTTCACCCGCTCCACCACCGACTCCCTCAACCTGCTCGCCGCCGCCCTCCCGGACGGCTGCGAGGTCCTCGTCTTCGAGACCGAGCACCACGCCGCCCTGCTGCCCTGGGGGAGGAACGCGCGCGTCACCTGCCTCGCCGCCCCGGGCAGCCCGCGGCAGGCCGTCGAGACCCTGGAGCGCGCCCTGGCCGGCCGCCGCACCCGCGGCCCCGCCCTGGTCTGCGTCACCGGCGCCTCCAACGTCACCGGCGAGCTGTGGCCGGTGCGCGAGCTGGCCGCTGCCGCCCACGCGCACGGCGCCCGGATCGTCCTGGACGCCGCCCAGCTGGCCCCGCACCGCCCGGTGAGCGTGCGCGAGCTGGACGTCGACTGGGTCGCCTTCTCCGGGCACAAGCTGTACGCGCCCTTCGGCTCCGGGGTCCTGGCCGGCCGCGCCGACTGGCTGCGGGAGGCCGAGCCCTACCTCGCGGGCGGCGGCGCCAGCCGCCGGGTCGTCCGGCGCGAGGACGGGACCGTGGACGTGGAGTGGCACGACGGCGCCGCCCGGCACGAGGCCGGCTCGCCCAACGTCATCGGCGCCCACGCCGTCGCCTCGGCCTGCAGGGCCCTCACCGAGGCGGGGTTCGAGACGCTGGTGGAACGCGAGGAGCACCTCGTCCGCACGGTGCGCGACGGGCTCGCGGACGTGCCCGGGGCGCGGCTGCTGTCCCTGTTCGGGGACGACGCGCCGCGGGTCGGCGTGCTCTCCTTCGTCGTCGAGGGCTGGAGCGGTTCCCGCCTCGCCGCCGCGCTGTCCGCCGAGTACGGCATCGGCGTGCGCGACGGGCTGTTCTGCGCCCACCCGCTGGTGCGCGGGCTGCTCGGCGGCGACCCGCGGGACCGGGGCGCGTGCGGCGCCCCGCAGGCGGCGCCCGGGGAGGGGGCTCCCGGCGCCGTCCGGGTCAGCTTCGGCGCCGGCACGCCGGACGAGCACGTGGAACGGTTCGTGCGCGCGGTCCGGGAACTCGTGCGGGACGGCGCGCGGTGGGACTACCGCACGGTGGACGGGCGGTGCGTGCCCGACGCGCCCGCCCCCTTTGCCTGAGCCGCCGCGGGCGTCGGCAGCCGGGCGCCGAGCACGATCATCCGCAGGGCGCGCTCCGTGGCGTCGGCGTGGCGGCCACGCCCAGGGGGATCAGCACGACGGCCGCCGGGGCCGCCATCCGGCGAGAGAAGACCATGGCCCCGATCCTGCGGGGGGAACCGGGCGGCGCGGATGAGCCGAAGACGAAGAACCCTTCATGACGGCCGCGCCCCGCGGGACCCGGCGGCCCGTTCGCCGCCCGGCTGTCCGGGCCGGCTCAGCTGTCCAGGCCGATGGCGAACGCCGCCTCCAGGTCGTGCTGGGAGTACGTGCGGAACGCCACGTGCGTGTCGGTCCCCTCCACGCCGGGGATCTTGCTGATCCGGCCCGGGATGACCTCCGCCAGGTCCTCGTGCTGCCTGACCCGGACCATGGCGATCAGGTCGTAGGTGCCGGTGACGGAGAAGACCTCGCTGACACTGTCCAGCGCGGCGATCTGCTCCGCGATCTCGGGGATCCGGTCCACGCTGGTCTTGATGAGGACGATCGCGGTGATCACGGCTTTTTCTCTCCCTCGGGGGCCGCTGCTGGGGCTCTCACCCTACTCGCGGTCCGCCGGAGGCGTCCGCGCCGCCGGGGACCCGGGGGCGGCCGCCCGGCGGGACCCGGCGGCCGTGCGCCCGAAACGCAGCCACGCGTAGCCGAAGCCCAGCCCGAACCCCACCAGGTGCGCCAGGTACGCCACCCCCGGCCCGCCGGAGGCCCGCCCGGCCGCCGCCCACTGCAGCGCCGCCCAGAACGGCAGCACCACCCACGCCGGGAGGCGCACCGGAAGGAAGAACAGGAACGGCAGGAGACTGGTCACCCGGGCCCGGGGGAACAGGAACAGGAACGCGCCGAGGACCGCCGAGACCGCCCCGGAGGCCCCGACCAGGGGCTGCCCGGAGTCCGGGTGGGCGGCGGCGTACCCCAGCAGGGCGAGGCAGCCGCAGCCCGCGTAGCACGCGGTGAACCGCACGCGGCCCATCCGCGCCTCGGTCATCGCCCCGAAGACGTGGAGGAAGAGCATGTTGCCGAGCAGATGCACCCAGCCGCCGTGGACGAACAGCGCCGTGGCCGGGGTGAGGGCGGCTCCCGGCCATCCGTCGGACAGCTCCGCGGGGATCACTCCCCAGCGCCGGAAATAGGCCCGCTGCGCCGCGAGCAGTTCCTCCCCCGAGCCGTGGACCGGGTTCAGGCCCGAGGCGGGCCCGATCAGGAAGACCAGGCAGCACAGGACGACGAGGGCGCGGGTCACCGGGGCCGGCGAGCCCCGCGCCGCCCCGGCGGCCGGCGTGCTCCGGTCGCGGCTCCTGGACCTCATGGACACAGAGCATGACGTAACCGGACACAACCACCCGGTCCGCCTCGCCGCCCCGTGAACGGGCGGGACGACCGGCGCCCGCCAGGCCGTAGGGTTACGAGCCACACGCACCGGGGGGCCCGGTGCGTCACGGACACTGGAAGGAAGGCGGACAGCCACGATGACGGTTCCCCTGCCGACCGCCTCGACGCGGTGGCGCTGCACCCTCTGCGGCAACCTCACGCGGTTCGACGTGACCCGCTCGTCGAAGGTCGTCGAGTACGTGCACCTCGACCTGGCGGGAGAGCCCAGGGTCGAGGAGCGCGAGGTGCTCGATGAGACGATCGAATCGGTGCGGTGCCGCTGGTGCAACGCCGTCGACCGGGTGGAACTCGTGGACAGGCCGGGTGCCGGCTCCTGAACGGGGGCGGGCCCCGCTGACGACGACCCCGCACGAGGGGCCGCACACAGGCATGGGGGTGTGACGGATGGTGGAGACCACGGGCGGGGGGCCGCGGGACGGCGCCGCCGAGGTGCTCGACCGCCCGCTGCCCGACGGGGTGCGCCGCCGGGTCGTCCAGATCGCCGCCGACGGTTTCGGCGGACTGACGGTCACCGAGCTGCCCGCCCAGCTGCGGCAGTACGCCCGGTTCACCCCCAGCCGCCGCGCCAAGTTCGCGGGCAACGCCATGGCCGCGGCGCTGGAGGGCGACCCGCTGTTCCGCCAGCGCATCGGGGAACGGCTCAGAGAGGCCCAGCCGGAACTGGCCGGCGCCCTCGACTCCGGCACCCCGCCCCCGGCCGCGGACCCGCTCGACGTGGCGGCCGCGGCCTACGTGCTCCGCCCGCCCGGCTGGGTGAAGCTGGTGACCGCCGCCGGCGAGGAGGCGCAGCGCGCCGACGCCGAACGCGCCGACGAGGAGACCCGGGCCGAGCTGGAGCGGCTGCGCGCCGAACTCGCCCGGGCCCGCGAGCACACCCGGTCCGAGACCGAGCGGCTGCGCGCCGAGCTGGAGGCGGCGAGGAAGGAGTCCGAGTCCCTGCACCGCAAGCTGCGCTCCGCGCTCAGCGACGTCAAGCGCGGCGAGGCCGCCCTGCGCAAGCTGCGGGCCGAGACGGAGGCGGTCCGCGCCGAGGGGCAGGCCCAGGTGTCGGCCGCCGAGAGCGAGAGCCGGCGGCTCAGGGCGCGGCTGGGGGAGACCGAGGCCGCGCTGGAGGCGGCGCGCCGGGCGGCCCGGGAGGGCCGCAGCGCCGAGGACATGCGGGTGCGGCTGCTGCTGGACACCGTGCTGGACGCCGCCCAGGGGCTGCGGCGCGAGCTCGCGCTGCCCCCGGTGTCGGTGCGGCCCGCCGAGACCGTGGACGCCGTCGAGCCCGGCCGCATGACCCCGAAGGACATCGCCGCCCGCGCGCTGTCCGAGGACGACCCCGCCGTCCTCGACCAGCTGCTGGCGCTGCCGCAGGCGCACCTCGTCGTCGACGGCTACAACGTCACCAAGACCGGCTATCCCCAGATGCCGCTGGAGAAGCAGCGGCTCCGGCTCCTGGGCCAGCTCGCCCAGCTCGCCGCCCAGACCGGCGCCGAGGTGACGTGCGTCTTCGACGGCGCCGAACTGGCCGCGCCGGTGCTGCTGGCGCCGCCGCGCGGGGTGCGGGTGCTGTTCTCCAAGCCGGGCGTCACCGCCGACGAGCTGATCCGCCAGCTGGTGCGCGCCGAGCCGCCGGGCCGGCCCGTCATCGTCGTCTCCACCGACCGCGAGGTGGCCGACGGAGTGGCCCGCGCGGGCGCCCGCCCGGTCGCGTCGGCGGTGCTCCTGAAGCGCTTCTCCCGGGCGTAGGCGTAAAACGCCGTACGTCCCAACAGGTGCGTAAGCCCCAAGCGCAACGTACCCGCCGATTGCCCGAATTGACGCGGTATTCACGCAACGTAGCGTCAACCGGGCATCACCGCACGTGAGTTCAGGGCGGGGGAAACGCATTGTGACGGGAATTTCAGGTCCGAGGATTTGAACTGATCACGAGGGAATCACTAGGGTCGGGCCTCGAACCTCCGCTCGGGTGATCGTTCACATGGGGTGGCGACGGCGGAGGCCCCGCCCACCGGCGTGTCGGTAGGCGGCTGGAGGAAGAAGGAGCTCGCCTTCGTGGCGTCCCACCGTCGTCCCAAGCAGCCGAGCCGCGCACGTGTGACCGTGCTCACCACCGCTGCCGCAGCTGCCGTCGCCCTGAGCTCGCAGGCCGCCAACGCCGCTCCCAGTGAGAAGCCGAGCAAGGACGAGGTCAAGGCCAAGGTCGACAAGCTCTACCAGGAGGCGGAGCAGGCCACCGAGAAGTACAACGGGGCCAAGGAGAAGCAGGAGAAGCTCCAGAAGGAGATCTCCACCATCCAGGACAACGTCGCCCGCGGTCAGAAGGAGCTCAACGACCTGCGCGACGGCCTCGGCTCGATGGCCAGCGCCCAGTACCGCAGCGGCGGCATCGACCCCTCGCTCCAGCTGTTCCTCTCCGCCGACCCGGACGACTACCTCGACAAGGCCTCCACCCTCGACCAGTTGAGCGCCCAGCAGGTCGACGGACTGAGGAAGATCCAGGAGAAGCAGCGCGAACTCGCCCAGCAGCGCTCCGAGGCGTCCGAGAAGCTCAAGGACCTCTCCTCCACGCGCACCGAACTGGGCAAGAAGAAGAAGGAAGTCCAGGGCAAGCTCGCCGCCGCGCAGAAGCTGCTCAACAGCCTGACCGCCGAGGAGAAGGCCCAGCTCGCCGAGGAGGATGAGCGCGCCTCCCGCAACAGCGAGCGCCAGGCCCTCTCCGCCGGTGACGCCTCGACCGGCACCAGGGCCGGCACCGGCACCGGAAGCGGCCGTGCCGCCGCCGCCTTCGCCGCCGCCCAGAGCAAGCTCGGCACCCCCTACGTCTACGGCGCCACCGGCCCGTCCTCCTTCGACTGCTCGGGCCTGACCTCCTGGGCGTACGCCCAGGCCGGCGTCGCCCTCCCGCGCACCTCCGAGGCGCAGACCGGCGCGGGCACCAAGATCTACTCGCAGAGCCAGCTCCAGGTCGGCGACCTGGTGTTCTTCTTCAACGACCTGCACCACGTGGGCCTCTACGCGGGCAACGGCCAGGTGCTGCACGCCCCGCGCACCGGCACCGTCGTGCGCTACGAGTCGATGAACACCATCGGCGGCCCGTTCATGTTCGGCGTCCGCGTCTAGGATCCGTCCGCTCCTTCGGGAGACCGGCCCGCGGTGCCCCCGAACGGGGGAATCGCACCGGCGCCCGCCGGACCCCCGCCCCGCCCGTGACCTGCGTCGAAGGCGGGGCGTCGCCGTGCGCGGCGGGCGCGGGCGCTGGTCCGTCCGCCGCCGCCGGGTCTACTGTCTGCCGCGTTTCCCTGTCCGCCAGTGGAAGGAGCGCGGCTTCCCGTGGGGTCCCATCGCCGTTCTGCACCGTCCTTCGGATCCGAGCGGGGCGCCGTCGCCGCCGTCGGTCTGCTGTCCGTCACGGCCGCCGCCCTGGGCGCGGCACCGGTCGCGGCCACGCCGCACGACGACACCCGGGCCGAGGTGGACCGCCTCTACGCGGCGGCCGAGAGGGCCACCGAGGCGTACAACGAGGCCGACGAGCGCGCCGACGGCCTGCGCCGGCAGGTCCGCACCGCGCAGGACGGGATCGCCCGGCAGCAGCAGCGGATCAACACCCTGCGGGAGTCGCTCGGCTCGCTCGCCGGTGCCCAGTACCGCTCCGGAGGCCTCGACCCCTCCTTCGCCCTGCTGTTCTCCGACGACCCGGAGGACTACCTGGAACGGGCCTCCGTCCTCGACCGGATCACCGCCCGCCAGGCCGGTGAGCTGAGGAGACTGCGGGGCGCCCTGCGCTCCCTCGCCCGGGACCGCGCGCAGGCGGCCCGCACGCTGGAGGCGCTGGAGGAGAGCCGCGAGGACGCCGCCGCCCACAAGAAGACCGTCGAGGGCAGACTCGCCGAGGCCCGCCGGCTGCTCGCCTCCCTCCCGGCCGGCGAGCGCGCCGCCCGCTCCGGCCGCGGCCGCCCGCCCGGTCCGGACGCGGCCGGTGCGGCCTCGGCGCGCGCGGCCGCCGCCGTCGCCGCCGCCCGCTCCGCCCTCGGCAGGCCCTACGTCTGGGGCGCCAACGGGCCGGGCGGCTTCGACTGCTCGGGCCTGATGCAGTGGTCGTACGCGCAGGCCGGGGTGGCCCTGCCGCGCACCTCGCAGGCCCAGCGGCACGCCGGCCGGCAGGTCCCGCTCTCCGAGGCGCGCCCCGGCGACCTGGTGCTCTACCGGTCCGACGCCAGCCACGTCGGGATGTACGTGGGCGACGGCCAGGTGATCCACGCGCCCTACCCCGGCGCCCCCGTGCGCTACGACCCGGTCGGCATGATGCCCGTCTCGGCGGTCACCCGGGTGTGACCCGGGGCCTGACCGGAGCGGTCCGGCGCCCGTACCCTCACAGGGATGGCTGGGCGGGGGCGGGTTCCGGGGGCGCCGGTGGCGGCGCTGTGTCTGCTGCTCGTCGCCCTGGTCGCGTGCGGCGGGGGACCGGTCGCCGACGGCGTCCGCGCCGAGGTGCAGGCGCTCCTCGACCGGCGGGCACGGGCGGTCCTCGCCCACGATCCCGCCGGGTACGCCCGCACCGGCGCCCGGGCCGGGTACGACCGCCTGCGCGCCGTACCGCTGGCGGCCTGGTCCTACCGGGTGACCGCCCTGGAGCGCACCGGTGACGCCGCCACCGTCCTCGCCGACCTGAGCTACCGCGTCGAGGGCCACGACCGCTCCCCGGTCACCACCGCCCGCGCCCTGCGCCTGGACCGGGGCGCGGACGGCCGCTGGTCCGTGGCGTCGGACCGGCCCGCGCGGGAGTCCGGCCAGCAGCTGTGGGACCAGGGCCCGGTACGGGTCGTCCGGGGCGAACGGGGCCTGGTGCTCGGCGTCGGGCAGTCCGACGCGAGGCTGCGCGACTACGCCGGGATGGCCGACCGCGCGGTGCCCGCGGTCTCGGACGCGTGGGGCACCGACTGGCCCCGCCGCGTCGTCGTCCTGGTGCCGGGGTCCCTGGAGGGCATGGCGGGGCTGCTGGGTTCGCCCGCCTCCTCCTACCGGGGGATCGCGGCGGTCACCACCGGCCGGACCGGCACCGGTCCGCGGGCGCCCGCGGACCGGATCATCGTCAACCCGGACGCCTTCGGGCTGCTCGGCGACGCGGGCCGGCAGGTCGTGCTCACCCACGAGACCGCCCACGTCGCCACCCGCGCCCACACCTCCGCCGCGACCCCGCTGTGGCTGTCCGAGGGCTTCGCCGACTGGGTCGCCCAGCGCGGCGACGGGCGCGCTCCGGCCGAGACCGCGCCGGAACTCGCCCGCGCGGTCAGCCGGGGCGAGGCGCCCGCGGCCCTGCCCGCGGACGAGGACTTCGGCTTCTCGGGCGACCCGGGCCGGCTGGCCCGGGCCTACGAGAGCGGCTGGATGGCCTGCCGCCTCGTCGCCGAGCGGTGGGGCGAGGAGCGCCTGGGCGCGTTCTACCGGGCCGTGGGAGCGCACCGGCAGCGGGAGGGCGCGGTCGAGGATGCGATGGACCGGGTCCTCGGCACCACCGTGGAGGAGTTCACGGCCCGGTGGCGGGGCCACGTACGGGACCGGCTCGGCTGACCCGGGCCCGCGGGGCGGGGGCGGGGCCGGTCCGCCCGGCCGCCCCGGCTCCGGCGGCCGGGATCAGGGGGAGACCGGCGCCCCGGCGGGACGGGCCTGCCGGGGGACCGCGGGGAGCGGGCGCCGGCGGGGGACGGTGGCGCGCCACAGGGCACGGGCCGCGAGCAGGGTCGCGGCGACCAGCAGGCCGTTGCGGACGACCAGCAGGCCGATCCCGAGCGGGTCGCTGGCCACGACGTGGGCGAACCACAGCGGGAACTCCAGCACCGTCACGGCGGACGCGGCCAGCACCAGGGCGGCCGGCAGCCGCATCCGGCTCCCCCGGAAGCACAGGCACACCGCGGCGAGCCCGACCAGCCACACCATGTACTGCGGGCTGATCACCCGGCTGGTGGTGGTGAACATCAGCACCGCCGTGAACGCCGCGTCGGCGGCGGTGTGCGCCTCCGAGCGGGTGGCCAGCAGCCGCCACAGCACCAGCCAGGCGAAGGCCGCCCCGGTCAGCAGCAGCGCGCCCGTGCTCACCCAGGTCACGTACGGGCCGAGGAACTCCACCGAGCCGTAGTTGAGCCGCACCTCGCCGTCCCAGCCGTGGTGCCGGGCGACGTGGAAGACCAGCGCGCCCAGCGACTCGACCTCCGTGCCCCGGTCGCGCTGGAAGGTCAGGAAGGCGAACGCGCCGGGCACGAGGAGGGCGAACAGGGCGGCGGTCGCGGCGGCGGTCACGGCGGCCGACACCCAGGCGGCACGCCGGCGGACGGCGAGCAGCAGCAGCGCCGGCCACACCTTCAGCAGCGCCCCGAAGGCGGCCAGCGCCCCCATCAGCCGGGGGCGGCGGGCGCCGGCCAGCAGCGCGGCGACCGCCACCGCGGTCACCATCACGTCGTAGCGGGCGTACACCGTCGGCCCGAGCAGCGGCACGCCCGCCACCCACACCCAGGCGCCGTGCGGCGCCCGGCCGGGACGCCGGCCCGCGTGCAGCAGCAGGGCCAGGACGGACAGGTCGGCGAGGAACGCCAGGACGAAGAACGCGGTGGCGTACTCCAGGAAGGGCAGCAGACCGGGGGAGAGGACCGCCAGGGCCGCGGCGGGCGGGTACTGCCAGGTGACGTCGTCCAGCGGAAACGTGCCGGTGCGCAGGACCTCGTACCAGCCCCGGTAGATCACCGACACGTCGCTGGTGACGTCGGGGCCGGGGAAGACGACCACCTTCAGGACGCACAGCAGCAGGGCGGCCCGCGTCAGCCCCCACAGGAGCAGCAGGCCTGCGAGGGACCCTCGTACGGCCGTCGTCTTCATCTGCTCCCTGCCCGTGTGGTGCGCGGTCCGAAGGGGCCATCATGTACCGGGCACCCGTGCACGGGCCACCGGCACCGCCGCGACCGGCGGTGAGGAGGCGTTCGGTAGGGTCGGCCGCGATGCACAAGACCCTGATCGTGACCAACGACTTCCCGCCCCGGCCCGGCGGCATCCAGGCGTTCCTGCACAACATGGCGCTGCGGCTCGACCCCGAGCGCCTCGTCGTCTACGCCTCCACCTGGAAGCGCACCCGGGAGGGCGTCGAGGCGACGGCCGCCTTCGACGCCGAGCAGCCCTTCACCGTCGTGCGCGACCGCACGACGATGCTGCTGCCCACCCCGCGGGCCACCCGGCGGGCCGTCGGGCTGCTGCGCGAGCACGGGTGCACCTCGGTGTGGTTCGGGGCGGCGGCGCCGCTCGGGCTGATGGCGCCGGCGCTGCGCCGGGCCGGCGCCGAGCGGATCGTGGCCACCACCCACGGCCACGAGGCCGGGTGGGCCCAGCTGCCCGCCGCCCGGCGACTGCTGCGCCGGATCGGCGAGTCCACGGACACGATCACCTACCTCGGCGAGTACACGCGCTCCCGGATCGCCGGCGCGCTGACCCCCGAAGCGGCCTCCCGGATGGTGCGGCTGCCGCCCGGGGTGGACGAGAAGACCTTCCACCCCGGCTCGGGCGGCGACGAGGTCCGGGCGCGGCTCGGACTGGCCGGCCGCCCGGTGGTGGTGTGCGTCTCGCGGCTGGTGCCGCGCAAGGGGCAGGACACGCTGATCGAGGCGATGCCCGCGGTCCTGGCGGCCGAGCCGGAGGCCGTGCTGCTGCTCGTCGGCGGCGGCCCGTACGAGGAGGACCTGCGCGCGCTCGCGCGGCGGACCGGGGTCGAGGGCTCCGTCCGCTTCACCGGCTCCGTCCCCTGGGAGCAACTGCCCGCCCACTACGGCGCCGGGGACGTCTTCGCGATGCCCTGCCGGACCCGGCGCGGCGGGCTGGACGTCGAGGGGCTCGGGATCGTCTACCTGGAGGCCTCCGCGACCGGGCTGCCCGTCGTCGCCGGCGACTCCGGCGGCGCCCCCGACGCGGTGCTCGACGGCGAGACCGGCTGGGTCGTCCCCGGCGGCTCCCCCGAGCAGGCCGCCGACCGCATCGTCACCCTCCTCGGCGACGCGGAGCTGCGCCGCCGGATGGGCGAGCGGGGCCGCCGGTGGGTCGAGGAGAAGTGGCGCTGGGACCTGCTGGCGGAGGAGCTGAGGAAGCTGCTGTAGGGGCCTGCCCGCCTCCCGTGCGGCGCGGCGCGCTCGATCCGGTACGGCAGCCCCGCCCGGTAGGGCGCGGCGCCCGGACCCGGACACCGCGCCGCACGCGCGCCCCGCGCGTCCTACTTCGCGTAGATCGCCTCGATCTCGTGGGCGTAGTCCTTCGCCACCACGCTCCGCTTCAGCTTCAGGGACGGGGTCAGATGCCCCGACTCCTCCGTGAACTGGGCGGGCAGGATGCGGAACTTGCGGACCGACTCCGCCTTGGAGACCGCCGCGTTGCCGTCGTCGACGGCCGCCTGGACCGCCGCGACCAGGTCCGGGTCCTCGATCAGGGACGCCGCGGTGGAGCCCTCCGGCTTGCCGTTCTCGGCGCACCAGCGGCCGAGGAACTCCTCGTCGATGGTGACCAGCGCGCCCACGAACGGCCGCCCGTCGCCCACCACCATGCACTCCGCGACCAGCGCGTGCGCGCGGATCCGGTCCTCGATCACCGCCGGGGCGACGTTCTTGCCGCCCGCGGTGACCAGGATCTCCTTCTTGCGGCCGGTGATCCGCAGGTAGCCGTCCTCGTCCAGGGTGCCGACGTCCCCGGTGTGGAACCAGCCGTCGGCCAGCGCCTCGGCCGTCGCGCCCGGGTTGTTCCAGTACTCCTTGAACAGGTGCTCGCCGTGCAGCAGCACCTCGCCGTCGTCCGCGATGCGGATCACCGAGCCGGGCAGCGGCTGGCCGACCGTGCCGATCTTCTGCCGGTCCCACGGGTTGAACGCGGTGGCCGCGCAGGACTCCGTCAGGCCGTAGCCCTCCAGGACGGTGAAGCCGATGCCGCGGAAGAAGTGGCCCAGGCGCTCGCCCAGCGGGGCGCCGCCGGAGATGGCGTACTCGCCGCGCCCGCCGAGCACCGCGCGCAGCTTGCCGTAGACGAGCCGGTCGAACACCTTGTGCTTGATCCTCAGGCCGAGCGACGGCCCGGACGGCGTGTCCAGCGCCCGGCTGTACGCGATCGCGGTGTCGGCGGCCTTGTCGAAGATCCCGCCCTTGCCGTCGGCCTGCGCCTTGGCGCGCGCCGAGTTGTAGACCTTCTCGAACACCCGCGGCACCCCCAGGATGAGGGTCGGGCGGAACGCGGCCAGCTCGTCGGTGAGGTTCCTGATGTCCGGTACGCAGCCCAGCTTGATCGGCGCGATCATCGGCGCGATCTGCACCAGCCGTCCGAAGACGTGCGCGAGCGGCAGGAAGAGCAGCACGGAGCACTCGCCGGTGCGGAACAGCGGCCGCAGCCGCTCCACGATGTTGCCGCACTCGGCGAAGAAGCTGCGGTGGGTGAGCACACAGCCCTTGGGACGGCCGGTCGTGCCGGAGGTGTAGACGATCGTCGCCGGGTCGTCGGCCTTCGCGATCGAGCTGCGCTCCTCGACCGTCTCGTCGGTGACGTCCCGGCCGAGGCGGCCCAGCTCCTCGACGCCGCCGGCGTCGATCTGCCACACGTTCCCCAGCCCGGGCAGCCGGTCGCGCACCGACTCCACGGCCGCCGCGTGCGCGTCGAGCTCCACGACGCAGGCGGTGGCGCCGGAGTCGCCGAGGATCCACGCCACCTGCTCGGGCGAGCTGGTCTCGTACACCGGCACGGTGACCGCGCCGGCGCTCCAGATCGCGAAGTCCAGCAGCGTCCACTCGTAACGGGTGCGGGACATCAGGCCGACCCGGTCGCCCGGCCGGACCCCGGAGGCGATCAGCCCTTTGGCGGCCGCCCGCACCTCGGCGAGGAAGGCGGTGGCCGTCACGTCCTGCCAGGCACCGTCCACCTTGCGGGCGATGACGGCGACGTCGGGGTGCTGCGCGGCGTTTCTGCGCACGATGTCGGCCAGGTTGCCGTCCGCGGGGACCTCGTACAGAGCCGGAAGGCTGAACTCGCGCAAGACTGCTGCTCCTCTTAGGGCGCCGACGCCACGGCGTTGTGCGATGCGACGGTGCGGTCCAAGGCTGGGGCGGGTACTCGCGAATTCACATGTCGAAATCCCGAGCACGACTGGACTGCCCGGACGTTACCCGCCGGTATGGCCTCCACGACAGGGGGTCCCGGCGAGATGTTCGCTGCGTCACACAGATGGGTGTTTCATTGCGCACAGTAGTGCACCCCGCCACCGACCAGCCAGTATCCACAGGTCCGGCCGCCATTGTCCGGACCGTCGCACGCGCCTACCCTTGATCGCCATGGCATCCGTACCGGGCGGCGTCCGCCGCACGCGCGTCCACGTGGTCAGCGACGTCCACGGCAACGCCCGTGACCTGGCCCGGGCCGGCGAGGGCGCCGACGCCCTGGTCTGCCTGGGCGACCTGGTGCTCTTCCTCGACTACGCCGACCACTCGCGCGGCATCTTCCCCGACCTGTTCGGCACCGAGAACGCCGACCGCATCGTGGAGCTGCGCACCGCCCGCCGCTTCGAGGAGGCGCGCGCGTTCGGCGCCCGGCTGTGGGCGGGCCTCGAGGAGGACCGGGACACGGCGATCGAACGGGCGGTGCGCAGGCAGTACGCCGAACTGTTCGCCGCCTTCCCCGCCCCCACCTACGCCACCTACGGCAACGTCGACGTGCCGCCCCTGTGGCGGGAGTACGTCCGGCCCGGCACCACCGTCCTCGACGGGGAGCGGGTGGAGATCGGCGGCCGGACCTTCGGGTTCGTCGGCGGCGGCCTGCGCACCCCGATGCGCACGCCCTACGAGATCGACGACGAGGAGTACGCGGCGAAGATCGAGGCCGTCGGCGAGGTCGACGTGCTGTGCACCCACATCCCGCCGGAGGTCCCGGAGCTGGTCTACGACACCGTCGCACGCCGCTTCGAGCGCGGCAGCCGGGCGCTGCTGGAGGCCATTCGCCGCACCCGGCCCCGCTACGCCCTGTTCGGGCACGTGCACCAGCCCCTGGTGCGGCGGATGCGGATCGGCGCCACCGAGTGCGTGAACGTGGGGCACTTCGCGGGCACCGGGCGCCCCTGGGTGCTCGAGTGGTGACGTCCGGTGATCCCGATGACTCGTGGCGGCTCGTGGTGACGCGAACGCCGAGGGGGCGCCCCGGGCGGGGTGAGCTGCGCCGGCCGGGTGCGCGGTAGCCTTCCGCTGCACAGACGTGCGCTGCACCCGCGCACGGCGATCCGACGACCGGCGCGCATCCGGAGGAGCCACGGCGATGGCGGAACACACCAGCTCGAGCATCACGATCGAGGCCGCACCGGCCGATGTCATGGGGGTGATCGCCGACTTCGCCCGCTACCCGGACTGGACCGGTGAGGTGAAGGAGGCGGAGGTCCTCAAGACCGACGGGCAGGGCCGCGCCGAGCAGGTGCGCCTCGTCATGGACGCCGGCGCGATCAAGGACGACCAGACCCTCGCCTACACCTGGAACGGCGAGCACGAGGTCTCCTGGAGCCTGGTGAAGTCCCAGATGCTCCGCTCCCTGGACGGCTCCTACCTCCTGGAGCCGGCCGGCCCGGGCACGACCGAGGTCACCTACCGGCTGACCGTCGACGTCAAGATCCCGATGCTCGGCATGATCAAGCGCAAGGCCGAGAAGGTCATCATCGACCGGGCCCTGGCGGGGCTGAAGAAGCGCGTGGAGTCGGGGGCGCGGTAACGCGCCGCGGGGCCCGCCCGGCCCGGGTGCGAACAGGGCGACGAGCCCTCCCCGCCGGTCCCCCGGGTACCGTCACCCTCATGCGTACCCTCCTGATCACGGGCCCCGGCGGCAGCGGGCGCACCACCGTCGCGGCCGCCACCGCGCACGCCGCCGCCCGTGAGGGCGTCCGCACCCTCCTCCTCGGCACCGACCGGACGGACACTCTGGGCGCGGTCCTGGGCGTGCCCGTCGGGCCCGACCCGGTCGAGGCCGCCCCCCGGCTCACCGTGCGGCGGCCCGACGCCGACGCGGACCTCGGCGCCGACCTGGCCGCCCTGCAGGACCGCGCCTCCTCCGCGCTGGACCTGCTCGGCGCCTCCCGGCTCGATCCCGAGGAGTTCACCCCGCTGCCCGGCGCCGAGGAGCTCGCCCTGCTGCGCGCCCTGCGGGACGCGGCCCTGCCGGGGGCGCACGACCTCCTCGTGGTCGACCTGCCGCCCGTCCCGCGGGCCCTCGCCCTGCTCGCCCTGCCCGAGGAGCTCCGCCGCTACCTGCGCCGCCTGCTCCCGCCCGAGCGGCAGGCCGCCCGCGCCCTGCGCCCCGTGCTCGGCCGCCTCGCCGGCGTCCCGCTGCCCGCCGCGTGGCTGTACGAGACCGCCGCCCGGCTGGACCGCCGGCTGGCCGCCGTCGAGGCCGTGCTCGCCGACCGCGGCACCGCCGTGCGCCTGGTCGCCGAGCCGGGACCCGCGGGCGCCGACGCCGTGCGCACCGCGACCCTCGGCCTGGCGCTGCGCGGCCTGCGCACCGACCTGCTGGTCGCGACCCGCGTCCTGCCGGAGGGCGTGCAGGACAGCTGGCTCGCCGGCCCGGTCGCCCAGCAGCGCAAGACCCTGGAGGAGTGGCGGGAGACCCACGACGTCCGCCCCGTCGCCCACCTCGGGCGCGACCCGCGCGGCACCGACGACCTCGCCGCGCTCGCCGTGCCCGGCGCCGGCGCGGGCCCCGCCGCGACGGGACCCGCCGCGACGGGCGCCGCCGTCGAGTGGCCCGTCACCGACTCCCTCGCCGACGACGGCGTGCTGGTCTGGCACATCCCGCTGCCCGGCGCCCGGCGCGAGGAGCTGGACCTGATCCGGCGCGGCGACGAACTCGTCGTGACCGCGGGACCGTTCCGCCGGATCGTCCCGCTGCCCTCGGCGCTGCGCCGCTGCACCGTCGACGGCGCCGCCCTGCGCGAGGGCCGGCTGCGCATCCGGTTCCGGCCGGATCCGCGGCTGTGGCCGCGCACCCGCTGAAGCCGGTGGGGCGTTCGGGTAACGTCGAAGGGGCCACCCGTAGTCAGGAGTCCCTCATGAGCGAACAGCTCCCCCCGTCCGGCGACGCCGGGGACGAGACCGTGGAGGAGGCGCGGACCGCGAAGGACGCGCGGACCGCGGGCGACGCGCGGGCCGCCGACGCCGACGCCTGGGCGACCGCCTGCGCCGAGGACCTCGAGGCGGAGAAGGCCCGCCGCCGCGCCCGGTACGGACAGCCCCCGGGCTCCGCCGCCGAGGAGCTGAAGAAGCTCGTCGACGCGGTCGCCGACCGGCTCTCCGGCCTGGGCTCCCCGCTGTTCGGCGCGGTCGCCGGGCCCGCCGCGCAGCAGATGGTGCGGCAGGCCGTGCAGCAGGCCAAGGCCGCCGTGGAACCCGTCATCGAGCGCAACCCGGACGTCTTCGACCACCTCGCCGCCGCCGGCAACGAACTCCTCGCCGCCTACCGCTCCGCGGTGCGGGACCAGGAGCGCCGCTGGACGGCCCGCGCCACCGACCTGCGCGACACCGACCCCCGCGACCTGGACGAACGCGACAACCGGGACGGCCGGGACGACCGGGGTGACGACTCCGGCCCCGGCGAGCACATCGACCTGGACTGACGGCCGGCGGCCGACGCCCGGTCCGGCGGGTGCCCATGATCCCGCCGGACCCGCCCACCGTACGGATGGCGGAAACCCGGGGGCAGGGCCTCGGGTACCGTGGGCGGTAGCGGGGCTCGACCGAAACTGAGGGATTCATGGGACTCACCATCGGCGTCGACATCGGCGGCACGAAGATCGCGGCCGGCGTGGTCGACGAGGAAGGCAACATCCTCTCGACCCACAAGGTGCCGACCCCGGGCACGCCCGAGGGCATCGTGGACGCCATCGCCTCCGCGGTGGAGGGCGCGCGCGCCGGGCACGAGATCGTCGGCGTGGGCATCGGTGCGGCCGGGTACGTCAACCGCCAGCGCTCCACGGTGTACTTCGCGCCCAACATCCACTGGCGCAACGAGCCGCTCAAGGAGAAGGTCCAGGACCGCACGGGCCTCCCGGTCGTCGTGGAGAACGACGCCAACGCCGCGGCCTGGGGCGAGTACAAGTTCGGCGCGGGCGCGGGCCACCGCAACGTCATCTGCATCACGCTCGGCACCGGTCTCGGCGGCGGCGTCATCATCGGCAACAAGCTGCGCCGCGGTCACTTCGGCGTGGCCGCCGAGTTCGGGCACATCCGCATGGTGCCGGACGGCCTGCTGTGCGGCTGCGGCTCCCAGGGCTGCTGGGAGCAGTACGCCTCCGGCCGCGCGCTCGTCCGGTACGCCAAGCAGCGCGCCAACGCCACCCCCGAGAACGCCGAGACGCTGCTCGGCCTCGGCGACGGCACCCCCGAGGGCATCGAGGGCAAGCACGTCTCCATGGCCGCCCGCCAGGGCGACCGGGTGGCCGTCGACTCCTACCGGGAGCTGGCCCGCTGGGTCGGCGCCGGCCTCGCCGACCTGGCCTCCCTGTTCGATCCCTCCGCGTTCATCGTCGGCGGGGGTCTCTCCGAGGAGGGCGAACTGGTCCTCGGTCCGATCCGCAAGTCCTACAAGCGCTGGCTGGTGGGCGGCAACTGGCGTCCGGTCGCCGAGGTCCTCGGCGCCCAGCTCGGCAACAAGGCCGGCCTGGTCGGCGCGGCCGACCTGGCCCGCCAGCCCGACCCGATCATGTGATCCCCCCTTCCCACGCGCACGGCGGCGCCCGCCCGACCCCCGAGGGGACGGCGGGCGCCGCCGTCTCCGCCCGGCGCGCACCGCGGCCTTCCCCCTCCCGGGACTTCCAGGACGGCGACGGACCTGCTTCCCGCCCACCGTCGTCGCCGGCCGCCGGTCCCAGCGAAGGGACCGCGATGCCGGAGCGGACCAGCGCCGCACCGAAGGGCCGCACCACCGTCGCCCCCCAGTGCGTCACCGACGGCACGGGGGCCTTCCCCGACTTCGTCGCCCGGGCGTTCGCAGGTGAGGAGATCGGGCGGGTGCGGACCGAGGACGGTGCGATCGGACACGGTGAGACCCGGGCCGGCGACACCGTCGTGCCGGCCTTCGACCGGCGCCCGGACCGGCCCGCCCTGCCGAGCCCGCTGACCGTGTTCGTCGCCGACGCGGACCGGGCGTGCGCGCGGGCCGTCGAGGCCGGCGGCCGGGTGATCCGCCGTGAACGCAACCCCGCCCGGCCGCCGGGGCGTCGTACGGCTGCGCTGGCCCGGTTCTTCCCGTGCCGACGCCGGCCCGCGTGACCCCTCCGGCCGGGCGGGTCGGCGTATCTTGGCCGGCATGGCGACGACTTGGCTGCTGCCCGACTCCCGTACCGAGCCGGACGGGTCGGCCGTGATCCGCGTCCTGAGCTACAACATCCGGTCGATGCAGGACGACACGGACGCCCTCGCCCGGGTGATCACCGCCTGCGTCCCCGACCTGGTCCTGCTCCAGGAGGCGCCGCGCTTCTTCCGCTGGCGCAAGAAACTGGCCCGGCTGGCCTCCGCGTCCGGGCTGGTGGTCCTCTCCGGGGGCGCCACGGCCGCGGGCCCGGCGCTCCTGTGCTCGCTGCGGGCGACCGTCGAGCGCACCGAGGACGTGCTGCTGCCGCTCACCCCGGGACTGCACCGGCGCGGTTTCGCCACCGCCGTCGTGCGGTTCGGCGGCGCCCGGCTGGGCGTGCTGAGCTGCCACCTGTCGTTGCGGCAGGACGAGCGGTACGAGCAGGGCGGCATGCTCCTGGACCGGCTCGCCGGGATGGGTGTGGAGCACGCGGTCGCCGGCGGCGACCTGAACGACCCCCCGGACGGCCGCACCTTCCGGCGCCTGGCCGGGAACCTGACGGACTGCTGGGCCGCGGCCCCGTGGGGCGGCGAGCACACCTGGTCCCCCGGCGACCCGCGCAAGCGCATCGACGCCCTGTTCGTCACGGGCGGCGTCGAGGTGCTGGGCTGCGGGGTGCCGTACGAGCAGCCCGGGGTGTCCGGGGCCGACCTGAGGGCGGCCACGGACCACCTCCCGGTCCTGGCCGCCCTCAGGGTCCCCGCCGCGTAGGGGAGGTCCTCAGACCACCGCGCCGCGGCCCGGGTCGTCGTCGTCCTCGTCGTCCGTGCGCATGCGCAGCACCAGCGTGGCGAAGCCGCCCAGGAAGCCGCCGACGCAGAGCGTGGTCAGCCACCAGGACATGTACCAGTCGAACATCACCGCCAGCAGGAGCAGCAGCGGACCGCCCACCACCCCGAGCCAGGCGAACTTGACGGCGACGTCGGCCTCCGGCAGCGGCGGCGGCTCCGGCGGCACGAAGTGGCCCTCGTCGCTCTCCCCGAGGTCCTCCCCGGAGGGCTCGGACAGGCTGTAGTCGCGAGGGCCGACACCGGGGGCGAAGGAGACGGAACCGCCCAGCGGCCTGGCCGGTGCGGCCGGATCGGCCGGGTGCTCGCCGGCCTTGCGCGGCGTCCCGGCCTCCGTCTCCTCGTCGTTGGTCCCGGCCTCCAGCAGCGCCAGGTCCTCGACCGACTTGAACGGCTTGGCCCCCGGCGGGTCCGGCGGCTCCTCGCCGTACCCGGCGACGATCGCCGCCCACGCGGCGTCCTCGTCGAAGGGGACGTCCTTCCCGGCGCCCTGCCCGGGGCTCCGCCCGGCGCCCTGCCCGGCGCCCCTCTCCTCCGGCTCGCGGCTCTCGCGGCCTTCGCGGTCCTCGCGGTCCGAGTCGTGCTCAGCCACCTGCGGTCGTCCCTTCCTTGCCGAGCCCGGGCTCCTTGACGGCGCCGGGCGCGAGCCGGCCGATGAACGCGGTGCTCTCCCGGAAGACCCGCTCCGCGTCGTGGTCCAACGTCGCCACGTGGTAGCTCCGTTCCAGCAGGACCTCCGTCACGTCCACCGACGAGACCCGGCCGAGGACGCGGGCCGAGTCCGCGGGCGGCACCACGTGGTCCTGCGGGCTGCGCAGCAGCAGCAGCGGCTGGGTGACCCGGGGCAGCTCGCCGTCGAGGAGGCGCAGGAACGTCCGCAGGGAGTGCGCGGCGTGCAGCGGCACCCGGTCGTACCCCAGCTCCGTCACCGACGGCTTCGCGATGTCGCTCGCGATGCCCTTCGTCGCCGGGACGAGGTGCCGCAGCACCGGAAGGGCGTGCGCGGTCACCCCGTGCACCTTGTTCGCGGGGTTGACGACCATGACCCCGCTCACCGCGTCGCCGTGGAGCGCGGCCAGCCGCAGGGCGAGCGCGCCGCCCATCGACAGACCGGCCACGAACACCCGGGAACAGCGGTCCCGCAGCAGCCGCAGCTCGCGGTCCACCTCCGCGTACCAGTCCTGCCACCCGGTGACCCGGAGGTCCTTCCAGTGCGTGCCGTGTCCGGGCAGCAGCGGCAGCGAGACGGTCAGGCCGTCTCCGGCGAGGTGCTCCGCCCAGGGGCGCAGCGACTGCGGTGAACCGGTGAAGCCGTGGCAGAGGAGGACGGCGGTCTCCCCGCCCTCGTGACGGAACGGCTCGGCTCCGGTCAGGAGCGGCACCTTCGGCCTCCTGTTCGTGGGGGTTCGTGAGAAGGGTGCGGGCACGTCATGACGGTCGGGGCAGGGGTCGCGCACGGATCGCAGGACCTTCACCGTACGCGACCGCGCTGACACCGACCAGGGCCGTCGGGTCCTTCCGCGGCACTCCGGGATATTGTCTGATCCACACACACGGGAGGCACTCGGTTGTTGTACGGCGCGATGAAGGTCACCATCGGGGGGCCGCTGAAGCTCGCCTTCAGGCCCTGGGTGGAGGGCCTGGAGAACGTTCCCGCCGAGGGTCCCGCCATCCTGGCCAGCAATCACCTGTCGTTCTCCGACTCCTTCTTCCTGCCGGCGGTGCTGGACCGCAAGGTCACCTTCATCGCCAAGGCCGAGTACTTCACCACGCCGGGGGTGAAGGGCCGGCTGACGGCCGCCTTCTTCAAGGGCGTGGGCCAGCTCCCGGTGGACCGCTCCGGCGCGCGCGGCGCCGGCGAGGCCGCGATCCGCAGCGGCATAGAGGTGCTGGAGCGCGGTGAGCTGTTCGGCATCTACCCGGAGGGCACCCGCTCGCCCGACGGCCGTCTCTACCGGGGCAAGCCCGGCGGCCTGGCGCGCGTGGCGCTGGCCACCGGCGCGCCGGTGATCCCGGTCGCCATGATCGACACGGAGAAGATCCAGCCGCCCGGGAAGATCGTGCCGAAGCTGATGCGGCCGGGGATCCGGATCGGGAAGCCGCTGGACTTCCGCCGCTACCAGGGCATGGACCACGACCGTTTCGTCCTGCGCGCGGTGACCGACGAGGTCATCTACGAGATCATGAAGCTCTCCGGCCAGGAGTACGTCGACGTGTACGCGACCGCCATGAAGCGGCAGCTCGCGGAGGCGGCCAAGGCCGAGAAGGAGGCCGAGAAGGCCGAGCGGGAGGCCGAGAAGGAGGCCGGGAGGGCGGCGCGGGCCGCCCTCGCGCGCGAGGAGAGGGAGCACGCCGGGAAACTGAGGGCCGCCATGGAGCGGGCCGACCGGGAGCAGACCGGACGGGACCGGAACGAGCAGCGACGTTCCGACCCCTAGGCCCGGTCGGAGCCGGGGGCGGAAGTGGGGGGACACATGCCGGGGCACGAGAAGGCCATGAGGATGTCGGTCGAGCTGCCGCTGTGGCGCGCGCTCGCCGGCTACCGGGTGCTCACCGTGGTGTACGCGGTCGGGCTGTTCGCCTCCGCCCACGAGGAGTTCACCCGGCCCTGGCTCGCCGTCGGCTACTTCGCCCTCCTGCTGGTGTGGACCCTGGCCACCCTGCCCAGGGTCGCGAGCGCCGCCGCCTGCACCAGGGGCTTCCTCGCCGCCGACCTGACCATCGCGCTCACCGGCATCCTGCTCACCCCCCTCGCCGACGCGCCCGAACGCATCCACGCGGGCGGCCCGACCCTGCCGTCCATCTGGACCGCCGGCTCGGTGCTGGCGTTCGCGATCAAGGGCGGCTGGCGCTGGGCGGCCCTCGCCTCCACCCTCGTCGCCGTGGCCAACCTGGTCGAACGCGGCAGTCCCGCCCGCGACACCGTGCACAACGTGATCCTCGTCTGGGTCGCCTCCATCGCCATCGGCTACGTCGTCGAGGTCGCCCGCGCCTCCGAGCGCACCCTCGCCCGCGCCCTGGAGATCGAGGCGGCGACCCGGGAACGGGAGCGGCTCGCGCGGGACATCCACGACGGCGTGCTCCAGGTGCTCGCGATGGTGCAGCGGCGCGGCGCCGTGATCGGCGGCGAGGCGGCCGAGCTGGGCCGGCTGGCCGGGGAGCAGGAGGTCGCCCTGCGCACGCTGGTCTCCGGCGGACTGGTCCCCGTCCCCCGCGCGTCGCGGGACGCCGCCGGCGCCGCCGTGCGGGCCGCCGGCGAGGACGGGGCGCCGAACGGCGGCGGGGGACCGGTGGACCTGCGCGCGCTGCTCGCCCCCTGCGCGGGCGCCCGGGTCGCCCTCGCCGAGCCCGGGGCGCCGGTGCGGCTCGCGCCGGCCGCCGCGCGGGAGGTGGCCGCGGCCGTCGGCGCCGCCCTGGACAACGTCCGCCGGCACGCCGGGGAGCGGGCCCGCGCGTGGATCCTGGTCGAGGACGAACCGGACGAGGTGATCGTCACCGTCCGCGACGACGGACCCGGCATCCCCGAGGGCCGGCTCGCCCAGGCCGAGGGCGAGGGCCGGCTCGGCGTGGCCCTGTCCATCCGGGGCCGGCTGCGCGACCTCGGCGGCAGCGCCGAGCTGATCTCGGTGCCGGGCCAGGGCACGGAGGTCGAACTGAGGGTGCCGAAGGCGGGCAACGACGGGACGGACGGCCGGGGGGACACCCGGGGGAAGGCGGAGCAGCGATGACGGACACCGCAACCGGACGGGAGGCCGGCCGGGACCCGGTCAGGGTGATGGTGGTCGACGACCACCCCATGTGGCGCGACGCCGTCGCCCGCGACCTGTCCGAGTCCGGCTTCGAGGTGGTCGCCACCGCCGGGGACGGCGACCAGGCGGTGCGCCGCGCCAGGGCCGCCGCCCCGGACGTGCTCGTCCTCGACCTGAACCTGCCGGGCAAGCCCGGCGTCCAGGTCTGCAAGGAGGTCGTCGCCGCGAACCCCGCCCTGCGCGTCCTGGTGCTCTCCGCCAGCGGGGAGCACGCCGACGTGCTGGAGGCGGTGAAGTCGGGCGCGACCGGTTACCTGCTCAAGTCGGCCTCCACCGAGGAGCTCCAGGACGCGGTGCGCCGCACCGCCGCGGGCGACGCGGTGTTCACCCCGGGACTGGCCGGCCTGGTCCTCGGCGAGTACCGCCGCCTCGCCTCCGAGCCCGCCGGCCCCGACCGGGGCGACGACGGGTCCAAGGCGCCCCGGCTGACCGAGCGCGAGACCGAGGTGCTGCGCCTGGTCGCCAAGGGCCTGAGCTACAAGCAGATCGCCGAACGGCTCGTCATCTCGCACCGCACGGTGCAGAACCACGTGCAGAACACCCTCGGCAAACTCCAGCTCCACAACCGCGTCGAGCTCGTCCGCTACGCCATCGAACGCGGCCTCGACGAGGAGTAGCGCCGGCCACCCGGGTCCACGAGGCCCCGCCCCCGCCCCGTGCGGCCCCGGCACGCCCCCCCGGCGGGCCCGTATATTCGCGCGTACGACGACTGCCCGCGCGCACGACGACGACCCCGACCCGGAGGGAACCCGTGGAGATCCTGGCGTTCGGAGTACAGGCCGACGAGAAGCCCCTGATCGAGCGGGCCTTCGAGGGCCACCACCAGGTGCGCGCACTGGACGTCTTCCTCAACGCGGACACCGCGCCCATCGCGGCCGGCCACGAGGCGATCTCCACCAGCGTCAACTGCGACCTCGGCGCCGAGGTCCTGTCGACCCTCGCGGTCGGCGGCACCCGGATGGTCGCCCAGCGCTCCACCGGCTTCAACAACGTCGACCTGGAGGTCGCCGAACGGCTCGGCCTGACGGTCGCCCGCGTCTCGTCCTACTCGCCGTACTCCGTCGCCGAGTTCGCCTGGACCCTCGCCATGGCGGTCAACCGCCGCGTGGTGCGCGCCTCCACCCGCACCCGCGACTTCGACTTCCGCCTCGACGGGCTGATGGGCCGCGACATGCACGGCCGCACCGCCGGGATCCTCGGCACCGGCAAGATCGGCGAGGCGTTCGCCCGGATCGCCCACGGCTTCGGCATGCGGCTGCTGGGCTGGGACGTCGCCGAGAACCCCGCCTGCCGGGAACTCGGCATGACCTACGTCCCCAAGGAGCAGCTGCTCGCCGAGTCCGACCTGGTCACCCTGCACGTCCCGCTGCTGCCCGAGACCCGGCACCTCATCGACGCCGGCGCCCTGAAGACGATGCGGGACGACGCGATCCTGGTGAACTCCAGCCGGGGCGGCCTCGTCGACACCGCGGCCCTCGTCGCCGAGCTGCGCGCGGGCCGCTTCACCGGCGTCGGCCTGGACGTGTACGAGGCGGAGGCGGGGCTGTTCTTCCTCGACAAGTCCCTGGAGGCCGTCGACGACGACACCCTGGCCCGCCTCGTCACGTTCCCGAACGTCCTGGTGACGTCCCATCAGGCCTACTACACCGTGGACGCCGTCGGGCAGATCGTCGAGACCACGGCGGACAACGTCCTCGACTACACCGCCGGCCGCCGCTCGGAGAACGTGCTGGTGCCGCGCGGCTGACCCGTCAGCTCCCGGACGATCGCCGCGCCGTTCAGCGTCAGCACCGACTCCGGGTGGAACTGCACCCCGGCGAAGCCCGGCCCGCGCAGCGCGTGCACCTCGCCGTTCGCCGCACGGCTCACCTCCACGCCGTGCGCGGCCAGCTCGGCCGCCGCCTCGTCGTCGCAGTGCGCCGCGAAGCTGTTGTAGAAGCCGACGGTCTCCGGCCGCCCGAACAGGTCGATCTCCGTCTGCGCCCCCTGGTACGGCACCTCCTTGCGCACGATCCCCAGCCCCAGCTCGGCCGCGATCAGCTCGTGGCCGAGGCAGACCCCGAGGACGCCGTGCCGGTGCCCCGCGAGGACCTCGGCGGTGAGCCCGCGCAGGAACCGCATCTTCGGGTCGGCGGTGTCGGAGGGGTCGCCCGGGCCGGGTCCCAGCACCAGCGGACCCTCGTGGCCGAGCGCCGCCTCCCGCAGCCCCGGCTCGTCGTACCGCCGGACGGTCACCTCCAGCCCGCCGGCGCGCAGCACGTGCGCCAGCATCGCGGTGAAGGTGTCCTCCGCGTCGACCACCAGGGCACGGCCCCCCAGGGGGTCCGGCAGCTCCTGCATCCGCAGCCAGAACGGCGCCAGCGAGGCCCGGCGCCCGTCCAGCGCCGCCCGCACCCGGGGGTCGTCGGCCAGCCCCGGCCGCACCGACTCCGCCCGCGGCCGCCCGGGGCGCACCCCCAGCGCGGCCAGCACACCGGCCGCCTTGGCGTGGGTCTCGGCGACCTCGCCCGCCGGGTCGGAGCCGCGCACCAGCGTGGCGCCGACCGCCACCCGCAGCCGTCCGTCCGCGCCGATGTCCGCGGTGCGGATGAGGATGGGGGAGTCCAGGGTCTGGGCGCCCCCCGCGTCCCGGCCGAGCAGCGCCAGCGCGCCCGCGTAGTAGCCGCGCCCGCCGGTCTCGTGCCGCTCGATCACCCGGCAGGCGTTCTGCACCGGGGACCCGGTGACGGTGGCGGCGAACATGGTCTCCCTGAGCACCTCCCGCACGTCCAGCGAGGACCGGCCGCGCAGCTCGTACTCGGTGTGCGCGAGGTGCGCCATCTCCTTCAGCCGGGGGCCGACCACGACCCCGCCCCGGTCGCCGACGGTGCACATCATCTTGAGCTCCTCGTCGACGACCATCGACAGCTCCTCGATCTCCTTGCCGTCGGCGAGGAACTCCAGCAGGTGCTCGGGCGTGGGCCCCTGGGCCGGATAGCGGTGGGTTCCGCTGATCGGGTTCATCACGACCGTCCCGCCGGACGCCCGCACGTGCACCTCGGGACTCGCCCCGACCAGCGTCCTGTCCCCGGTGTGCACGACGAACGTCCAGTAGGCGCCCCGCTCCTCCTCGAGGAGGCGCCGGAAGAGGCTGAGGGCGTCGGCCCGCCCGAACCCCGGGATCCGGCCCCGGTAGGTCCGCCGGATCACGAAGTTGGCGCCCTCGCCCCGTCCGATCTCCTCCCGCAGCACGCGGCCGACGATCTCGCCGTACTCCTCGTCGGACACGTCGAAGCCGCCGTCCTCCACCCGCACGGCGTGCGACGGCAGCCGGGACAGGGCGTCCCCGAGCGGGATCTCGTACCGCTCCTCGGGGGTCAGCACCAGCAGCGGGGTGCCGTCGTCGCGGACGTCGAAACCGCGCTCGCGGATCTGCCGGAACGGCACGAGCGCGAGTCCCTCGTCGGGGAGGTCGGCCAGGCGGTCACGCGTTTCCACGGGACCCACCAGCAGTTCGACCACGGCGTGGTCGTGGCCGGGCGTGCGGCGGCGCAGCAGGGCGAACGGACGGGGATCGTCCAGGAGGTCCGGCAGGTTCATCGGTCGTGCTCCCTCGGTGAAGGAGGGCCGGTCCCCGGACGCCGTGAACGCCGAAGGCCGCCCCTCGGGCGGCCTTCGCGGAGTGTGCGTGCGTACGCGCAGTCAGTGGGCCGCCGGAGAAGCGGTCCACCACCAGTTCGTGGTCTGGGTCGAGTGCGCGGGCATGGGACGCACCCTACCCCATGTCCACGATGTCCACGGGACGTATCCCGTGTCTCACTTCCTGGGCATGGCCCGGAACGGAGGGCGGCACCCCGTAATGTGGAGAACGTGACCGTGAACGCTAAGACCAGCGCGAGCGCTGGCAACACCTGGCGAAACCTGCCCGCGGCGCAGCAGCCCGAGTACCCCGACGCCGAGGCTCTGCGCGCAGTGATCGCGGACCTCGAGTCGTATCCGCCGCTCGTCTTCGCGGGCGAGTGCGACCAGCTGCGCGCCCGGATGGCGGCCGTCGCCAAGGGAGAGGCGTTCCTCCTCCAGGGCGGCGACTGCGCCGAGGCCTTCGACGCGGTGTCCGCCGACCACATCCGCAACAAGCTCAAAACGTTGCTCCAGATGGGCGCCGTACTGACGTACGCCGCCTCCGTGCCCGTGGTGAAGGTGGGCCGGATCGCCGGCCAGTACTCCAAGCCGCGCTCCAAGCCGACCGAGACCCGTGACGGCGTGACGCTGCCCACCTACCGCGGCGACTCCGTCAACGGCTTCGAGTTCACCGAGGAGGCCCGCGTCCCGGACCCCGAGCGGCTGAAGCGGATGTACCAGGCCTCGGCCTCCACGCTGAACCTGGTGCGCGCCTTCACCACCGGCGGCTACGCCGACCTGCGCCAGGTGCACGCCTGGAACCAGGACTTCGTGAAGTCGTCGCCGTCCGGCCAGCGCTACGAGCAGCTCGCCCGCGAGATCGACCAGGCGCTGAACTTCATGCAGGCGTGCGGCGCGGACCCGGAGGAGTTCAAGACGGTCGAGTTCTACTCCTCGCACGAGGCGCTGCTGCTCGACTACGAGTCGGCGCTCACCCGCGTGGACTCGCGCACCGGCCGGCTGTACGACGTCTCCGCGCACATGGTCTGGATCGGTGAGCGCACCCGTCAGCTGGACCACGCGCACATCGAGTTCGCCTCGAGGATCCGCAACCCGATCGGCATCAAGCTCGGTCCGACGACGACGGCCGAGGAGGCGCTGCAGTACATCGAGCGCCTCGACCCCGAGCGCGAGCCGGGCCGGCTGACCTTCATCGTCCGCATGGGCGCGGACAAGATCCGAGACCGGCTCCCCGAGCTGGTGGAGAAGGTCACCGCGTCCGGTGCCACCGTCGCCTGGGTGACCGACCCGATGCACGGCAACACCTTCGAGGCGGCCTCGGGCCACAAGACCCGCCGCTTCGACGACGTGCTCGACGAGGTGAAGGGCTTCTTCGAGGTCCACAAGGAGCTCGGCACCCACCCGGGCGGCATCCACGTGGAACTCACCGGCGACGACGTCACCGAGTGCGTGGGCGGCGGCGACGAGATCTTCGTCGACGACCTGCACCAGCGCTACGAGACGGCCTGCGACCCGCGGCTCAACCGCAGCCAGTCGCTGGACCTGGCGTTCCTCGTCGCCGAGATGTACCGGGACCAGTAACCGGCGGCGCCGGCGGTACCCGGGAGGGGGGGGGGGGGGGGGGGGGGGGGGGGGGGGGGGGGGCGGCTGGCCGCTTGCTTCTTCCTTCTCCCCGGAGGGGGGAGTTGTCTTTGTATCTCC